>JAGPKU010000009.1:0-10192 GCA_018053845.1 Syntrophobacterales bacterium | reverse complement strand
CGGGAAGAATGAGACGGGAAGAAAGGACCGGGTTTGCGGACTGAGGACCCCAGGCAGCGAAGATCGACGTCCAGGGCGGGGGCGGTCCGGATCGCGAGCCGCCAGAAGTCGGCGACGATCGACCGTGCCGGCCTGCGCCGCGATGTCCGGAAGATCCTGGCGCTGCTGGGGCTCGGAGACCGGGAGCTGAGCCTCCTGCTGGTCGACGACGAAGGGATCCGGGCGCTCAATCGCCAATGGCTGAGGCGGAACCGGCCGACCAACGTCATTTCCTTTTCCCTGTCCGAGGGCGATTTCGGCGGTCTCAACCCCGGGGTGCTGGGCGACGTGGCGGTTTCCGTGGAGGCCGCCCGGCGCGAGGCGCTGGCTGCGGCCATCCCCTTCGAGGACGCCCTCCTCAACCTCGTGCTGCACGGCATCCTGCACCTGGCGGGCTATGCGCACGAAGGGCCCGGCAACAGGGCCCGGGCCCGAGTCATGGCCGCCGTGCAGGAGGCGGTGTTTTTCGAAATCCGCGGCTACCGGCTGGACTTCTCTCTCTAGGCTGCGATCTCAGCCCCCTGCCCCCGCGTTCGGGTTGCGGATCTTGATCACCTGCCCGATCTTGAGCTCCGAGGTCTGAAGCTGGTTCATTTTCCGGATCTCGGCCGGCGTCGTGCCGTAGCGCCTGGCGATCTGGGTCAGCGTCTCCCCCTTCTTGACGGTGTGCCTGACCAGGGCCGGCTCGGCGGCGGGCTTTTTGGATTTGCCCTTCTTTGCCGACGCGACCGCCGTCTTCTTCTCCTTCGTCCTGACCGGGACCTTCAGGATTTTCCCCGCCGTCACCTGGCCCTCGCTCTTCATCCCGTTGGCGGCCAGGAGCGACTTCGGGGAGACCCCGAACTTCTTCGAGATGGAGGCCGCCGTGTCGCCCGGTTTCACCTTGTACCTGACGATCTTCGTCTTGCGCTCCCGCTCCGGCGGTGCGGGCGGCTTCGACTCCCGGATCTGGTCGGCGACCAGCGCGTACTGCTGTCCCATGCCCTGGGGGATCTTCAGATCATAGGGGCGGTCCGGCGTGATCTGGTGGCGCAGCTCGGGGTTGAGAAGGACGAGCGTGTCCGCCGGGATGCCCATCTGGGAGGCGATGTCGGAGAGCTTCATCGTCCGGTTCGTCTTGACCGTCTCGTAGGCGATGGGTTTCGCATGGGGCTCGGGGAGCTCCATGCCGAATTTCTTCGGGTTCTTGATGATGTGCAGCGTCGCGAGGAATCTCGGCACGTACCGGGCCGTCTCGTTGGGCAGCTGCCGGTAGAGATCCCAGAAGTGATCGAGGTAATCGATCTGCTGGTGGGCGATGACCTTGAGAACGCGGCCTTCCCCGCAGTTGTAGGCCGCCAGGGCCGTGAGCCAGTCGCCGAAGAGGCCGTGCAGGTCCGTGAGGTACGCGATGGCGGCCTGGGTCGACTTCTCGACGTTCATGCGCTCGTCGATATAGAGGTCGCGGTTGAGCCCGTATTTATAGCCCGTCGACGAGATGAACTGCCAGGGGCCCAGCGCCCGGGCCCTGGAGAGCGCGTGGACCTGGAAGCCGCTCTCCACGAGGGGGAGCCAGGCCAGTTCCTCCGGGATCCCCGCCTGCCTGAACTGCTTGATCATCTGGGGAAGGTAGTAGCCCGCCCTCTCATAGGAGCGCTCGAAGAAATTCCGCTCGACCGTCTGGAAGCTCCGGATCTCCCGTTCCACGTCGGCGTTCATGATCAGGGGGATCGCGCTCTGCCGGCCGACCGCGGAGACCCGCTTGCCGGTGTAGACCTCGAGGATCCTGCGCGCGATCAGGAGCCTCATGTCGTCTTTCTGACGGTTGACCGCGGTGCTGTCCTCTTCGTCGGAAAGCAGGATCCCGTAAGCCTTGTCGAGGGCCTTGAGGGCGTTGTCGACATCGCCCTTGTCCCGGTAGGCCTGCGCAAGACGCAGGAGGTCGACGATCGCATCGACCTCTTCGTCGATCTCGGCGTTCCCGTTGTCGAGATTGCCGTTGCCGTTCGGACGAGACATCTGCCCGTTGGAGGGCGTCCCGGACCCCGTCACGGTCGCGAGGCCCCCGGCCGGCGGGCCCGCGGGATCCGCGCCGGAGAACCCCGGGCCGAGTCCCTGGGGCCTGGTTTCCGGGTCCCGCGCGGCCGCCGGGGATGACCCGTCGGCCTTCCCGTTTTTCGTGATTTTCCGCTTGTCCGGCGCATCCGCCGGGGCGATCTTTCCCCGGGGGTCGGTCTGAATCTGCGCCGTCGTCGAGCAGGCACACAGCAACAGGAAGATGAGGAGGCCGCAGCCCCACTTCCATACCGGCATAGGCTTGATCCTTTCACGGTTGTTGAAGCCGGGTCGTAGCCCACTCGGCTTCTAACAGACATGGCTTCCCGCTGTCAACGGGGAATTCCCCCGCGGACCCGGCAGGGTGTTCCCATGCAATTTCCGGGTCATCCCGCAACGGGCTGTTGCCCAAGGTGCCCGGAGCAGGATTCTCGCCCGGCATGGACGATCTCGGACCGCTCTGACGCCCGCTGGACGGCAGGCGTAAAACCCTCCCTTCGGGCTCGGAGCGTTTGCGCCGCGGACGTTTCGCTTCGAAAAGCGCGGTGCCTTCAGACGCGTCCGACTGCGCCATCCCGAATCCTGTCAGGCCGGAGTTTCGTCCGTGCGATTCGGGCGACAGCCCGTCACGTCTCCGGCTGCGAGGCGCTGAGCAGGTAGGCCTCGATGAACTCGTCGAGATCCCCGTCGAGCACCTTCTGCACGTTGCCGACCTCGAGGTTCGTCCGGTGGTCCTTGATCAGCTTGTAGGGATGGAGCACATAGGAGCGGATCTGGCTCCCCCAGGCGATGTCCTTTTTCGTTTTGTGCAGCTCGTCCATCATGGCGCTCTGTTCCTGGAGCTTGATCTCGTAGAGGCGGGAACGGAGCACCTTCATGGCCATGGCCTTGTTCTTGTGCTGCGAGCGCTCGTTCTGGCACTGCACGACGATCCCCGTCGGCAGGTGGGTGATCCGCACGGCGGAGTCCGTCTTGTTGACGTGCTGGCCCCCTTTGCCCGAGGATCGGTACGTGTCGATCTTCAGGTCCTTCTCGTCGATGTCGACGACGATCTCGTCGCCCACCTCGGGGTAGACGAAGACCGATGCGAAAGACGTGTGGCGCCTCGCGGCGGCGTCGAAGGGCGAGATCCGGACGAGCCGGTGGATCCCCGACTCGGCCTTGGCGTAGCCGAAGGCGTATTCGCCCTCCAACTCCACGGTGACGCTCTTGAGCCCCGCCTCTTCGCCGGGCTGGAAGTCCAGGATCTGGGTCCTGAAGGAGCGCTTTTCCGCCCACCGGAGGTACATGCGCAGGAGGATCTCCGCCCAGTCCTGCGCCTCCGTGCCGCCGGCGCCGGCGTGGATCGTGAGGATGGCGTTCAGCCGGTCCTCGTCCCTTCCGAGCATGCGGCGGATCTCCGCCGCCCGCACGACCGAGGCGAGGTGCTGCAGGCCGCTCCTGACCTCCTCGAAGGTCTTTTCGTCCCGGGCCTCGGCCGCCAGCTCGAACAGCACGTCGAGATCCCTGAGCTCCCGGTCGATCTCCGACCAGGCCCCGACGGCGGCTTCGATCCGGTTCTTTTCGCGCAGGACGTCCTTTGCCTTCTCCGGGTCGTCCCACAGGTCCGCCTTGGCGCTCTGCTTTTCGAGATCCCCGAGGCGCCGGGTCAGCCCCTCGATGTCAAAGACAACCTCGGAGGGTTTCCACCCGTTTTCTCAACTCCGACATCATTTCCTGGATTTCTTCAACCATGGCAAGGGTCCTCCCGGTCTGTAGAATAGCACAAGCAGGGCGATCAGGCATACCAGAACGAGCCAGTCGCCGTATTCCGTGTAAACGGTCCCGATCCGATGGATCTTCACGGGAGCCGTCAGGGCCGTCCGTTCGAAGAGCCCGGTCCGGGCCGTGATCCGGCCCGTGGCGTCGATCACGGCGCTCACCCCCGTGTTGGCCGCCCGCGCCAGGTAGAGGCGGTTTTCCACGGCCCGGAACACCGTCATCGACAGGTGCTGGAACGGTGCAGAGGTCATGCCAAACCAGGCATCGTTCGTGATGTTGACGAGCAGCGACGCCCCGCCGCGGCCGTAGGCCCGCCCGATGTAGGGGAAAATCCCCTCGTAGCAGATCAGGAAGCCGACCCGTGCCTCCCCGGCGGCGACGGGCTCGAATCCCTCGCCGGGCAGGAAGTCGCCCACGCCGACGGCGAGCTTCTCGACGAAGGGAAAGAGCGGCCTGAGCGGCACGTACTCCCCGTAGGGAACGAGGTGCACCTTGTGGTACGCTCCGGCGATCGTGCCCTCGGGCGACAGCGCGACGGCGCTGTTCCGGAAGCGAAGCGCCCCCTCGTGGCGGGTGTAGCTCGGCGTGCCGAAGAGCAGCCATGCCCCGGTGGACACGGCCACGCCGACGACGGCGTCGTGCAGCTCGTCGCGGTTCTGGAACATGAAGGGCGTGGCCGTCTCGGGCCAGACGACGAACCGGGCTCCGCGTCCGGCGGCCTCGAGGGTGAGATCCCGGTAGATCCGCAGGGTCTCCTTCTGGAACGACGGGTCCCACTTGATGCTCTGGTCGATGTTGCCCTGGATGAGCGCCACCGTCCGCTCGGGGACCGGATCGAACCGGGCTGCCACGTCGGCCAGGCGCCAGGTCCCGTAGCCCGCGGCGAGGGCGAGGAGCAGCCCCGCGGCGGCGAGCCCCGCGAAGGCCTTCCGGAGTCCCTCCCGGCCCGTGCCGAGGAAGGCGGCCAGCGCGGCGTTGACGAGCACGATGAGAAAGCTCACCCCGTAGCTGCCCGTCACGTCCGCAATCTGGATCAGGGGCAGGTTGAGGTACTGGGAGTGCCCGAGGTTTTCCCAGGGGAACCCCGTGAGCAGCGTCGACTTGCCGTACTCGAGAACCGTCCAGAGAAACGGCGCGACGGCGACGGCGGGGATCCCGCGATTCCGGAAGAAGGCGACGCCGCCGGAGAAGAGCCCCGTGTAGAGGCTCAGGTAGAGGGCCAGCAGCATCATCACGGGGATGCCGAGCGCCAGGGGGAGCTTCCCGTAGTGCACGACGACGTGGGTGACCCAGTACAGCAGGCCCACGTGCTGCACGAAGCCGGCGAGAAGACCCGCGAGAAGGGCCGGCAGGACGGGCAGCGCGCGCAGGGCATACAGCAGCGGGACCAGTGCGAGCCAAACGACGGCCCCGTGTCCGAACTTCGGGAAGGAGAGCACCAGGAGGATCCCCGACAGGACGGCCAGCGCGGCCTTCGGCGCGGGGAGCCCCCACGGGCCGGCCGCCTGCAGTCTCGTTCGGGATTTCCTTAGCGCGTCGATGACGTCGTCTCCCCCGTCCTTCGGATCTTGACCTTCCGGATGCTGCGCTCGTCGGCCGATGCGATGACCATTTCCAGCCCGCCGTGACGGACGACATCCCCCGCGATGGGGATCTTCCGGATCAGGTGCAGGATGAAGCCGGCCAGGGTCTCGTACTTCCCCTCCGGGACGGCGATGCCGAATCGGGCCTCGAGCTTCTCGATGTCGACGCGGCCGTCCACGAGGGTGGACCCGTCGGGCAGCTCCGTGAAGTCCGCGTCCTCGGTGTCGTGCTCGTCGCGGATCTCGCCGACGATCTCCTCGAGGAGATCCTCGAGGGTGACGAGGCCGGCCGTCCCGCCGTACTCGTCGATCACGATGGCCATGTGCTGCCGCTGGTCCTTGAGCTCGTGCAGCAGCAGGCGGATGTTCTTGGTCTCGGGGATGAAGTACGGCTTTCGCAGCAGGGGCCTGAGGTCCGCCTCGCCGACGGGTTTGGACCACAGGCGGATCAGGTCCTTCACGTTGAGGATGCCGATGATGTTGTCCACGCTCCCCTCGTAGACGGGCATCCGGGTATACCCGTGACGGCGGACCTGCTCGATGATCTCCTCGATGGGGGCATCGCTCGGCACGGCCACGATTTCCGTGCGCGGGATCATCACCTCCCGGGCCACCGTGTCGCGGAACTCCAGAATGCTCTGGATCATCTCGCCCGACGTTTCGTCGATGAGGCCCTTTTCTTCCCCCTCGTCGAGGATGGACTGGATTTCCTCCTCGAGGCGGGTCTGCTCCCGTTCCCTCCCCCCGACGAAAAGGGACTTCAGGCGCGCCCACAGGCCGCTCCACAGGGAAGCCCGGCTCATTTACAGCCCCCGCATCGATTCGGGCCGCAGCACGGTTGCGTCCCTCCGCCGAAGGACGTCGTCGATGAGGCGGAGGACCTCCTCGCGGTCCCGGGGCAGACGGGCCCGGATGGGGAGATAGTTCGAGGCGTGATTGGCCGTGAAGAAGCAGTCGGTGAAGCGGGATTCGGACACGATGACGCCCAGCTCCTCGAGCAGATCGAAGGTGCCGGGCAGGACGAAGGACCCGGCGCGGGCCTCCTCGTAAAGCGGCGTGCCCGGGACGATCATGACGGTCAGGACCCCGGTGAAGTCCGGGTCGACATCGGTGAGGATGCGCGCCGTGTCGCGGGCGTGCTCCCGGCTCATCGCGACGCCGCCGATCCCGAGGAGAACCGTCACGGAAAGCGTGATCCCCGCCTCCTTGACGCGCCGGGCCGCCTCGACGATGCGGTCGGCCGTCGTGCCCTTGCGGATTTTCGCGAGGATCGCCTCGTTGCCGGATTCGATGCCCAGGTAGACGATCCCGAGCCCCCGCTCCTTCAGCTCGCGGAGCTCCCCGACGGATTTTTTCCGGATGCTCTTCGCGTTGGCGTAGGTGCCGATGCGACGCACGCCGGGCAAATGGACGCGGATCGCGTCGAGGATCCCGATCAGGCGCCGCTGCGGGATGATGAGGGCGTCCCCGTCGCACAGGAAGACCCGGTCGACCCATCGGAACCTCCGGGAGGCGTCTGCCAGGTCTTCCCGGATCTCGTCGAGGCTCCGGATGCGGAAGCGCTTGCGCTTGAAGCTCGGGCAGAAGGTGCACCGGTTGTGCGAGCAGCCGACGGTGACCTGGAGCAGCAGGCTGTGCGCCTCGCTGGGGGGGCGGATGATGTCGCCTTCGTACCGCATCACGCTCCGTGGTTGCCGCCGTAGGGATTTGTCACGGGGCTCTCGTAGCACGCGGCGCAGAACGACTTGGTGTCGACGTGGCCGCACCCGTATCCCCAGAGGTCCCAGCGGCGGCATTCCGCGCACAGGGGGATGGAGCAGCCGTCGCAGAGGACCACGGACTTCCTCTCGTTGCAGACCCGGCACAACGCCGTGCCGTCGGTGACGATCATGGGAATGTTTTTCCTCGCCCGTCAAAATTCTGCGCTAATGTAGCCGATGCGGGTCAAAAAGGCAAGCCCGCAGCCCCGGGGGCCGATCCGGCGGGATCCCGGGACGACACCGTGAAACGGCCTGACAGCGTGCGTTTCAAGACGCCGCGGCGCCGGATGCCGGACAAGGGCGGAACTTCGTGATCGGGGTGCCGTGAAAGCGTGTCGTGGCAAGCATCTTGCAGTGCCGCCGGATATGCGCGGATTTTCAGCGAAAAAATTTTGCCCAAAACGCGCATTTTTTGCAGAAAACGCTTGACAATAAAATTTTCTTCCGTACAAAGGAAACAAGCGCAGCCTCGTTTTCGAGGCGCCTTTTCAGACAGACCGACGATGACGCCGCGGTGCAGCGACACGATCGACGGGGACTCCAGGTGAAAGCGCGGCAGAGAGCGGTTCATCGTCAGGACCATACAGCAGGAGGACAACGGATGGAAGAAAACGTCTGTCTGAGCCAGGAGGCGGAGCCTCCGGGTCAGCGCGCCGGCATGACCGGTTTAGCTCTGGATGAGCTAATTCAAAACCCCGTTCCCGCTCCCGCCGCGACACCCGTCGCGCATGCGATCACGAGTCGCGTTTTCATCATGCCCTCCCGGGGGGCGAGTGCCTGCAAGCCGAGCCCCCGGTCCCAAGCATTCCGGAAACAGTTCTATCCCGACGCCTCGGCCGCGGACTGGAACGACTGGCGCTGGCAGGTCCGCAACCGGATCACCGGGGTCGAGATGCTCTCGCGCATCCTCTGGCTCTCCCACGAGGAGGAGGCGGCGATCAACGCGCGGGGAGGGGCCATCCCGCTCAACATCACGCCCTACTATGCCAGCCTGCTCGACCCGATGGATCCCGATCAGTCGCTGCGGCGGATGGTCGTCCCGGTGACGGCGGAGTTCGAGCGCTCCGACGACGAATCGGAAGACCCGCTCTGCGAGGACCACGACAGCCCCGTCCCCGGCCTGGTGCACCGATACCCGGACCGGGTTTTGTTTCTCGTCACCGGGTTCTGCTCCACCCACTGCCGCTACTGCACCCGCTCACGGATGGTCGGCCGCAACGAAGAGACCCATGCCGACCGCGAACGGTGGGAGCGGGCCCTGGCCTACATCGAGAGCACACCGGCCGTGCGCGACGTGCTGCTCTCCGGGGGGGACCCCTTGACCCTGGCCGACGAGGCCCTCGACTGGCTGCTGTCGCGGCTGCGGGCCATTCCCCACGTCGAGCTGATCCGGATCGGGACGAAGGTGCCCGTCGTGCTTCCCCAGAGGATCACGTCGAGCCTCTGCCACACCCTGAAGCGCTACCACCCCCTCTGGATGAGCATCCACTTCTCCCACCCGGATGAGCTGACCTTCGAGGTGAGCCAGGCCTGTAACCGTCTGGCCGACGCGGGGATCCCCCTCGGCAGCCAGACCGTGCTGCTGGCCGGCGTCAACGACCGCGTCGAGACCATGAAGCGCCTGGTCCACGACCTGGTCATGAACCGCGTTCGCCCCTATTACCTCTATCAGTGCGACCCGATCAGCGGCTCGGCTCACTTCCGGACACCCGTCTCCAGGGGTCTCGAGATCATCGAGGGGCTTCGGGGACACACGACGGGCTATGCCGTGCCGACCTACGTGATCGACGCGCCGGGGGGCGGCGGAAAGATCCCGCTGCTGCCCGGGTATGTCATCGGCCATGACGATCGGCACATCAAGCTCCGGAATTACCAGGGCCGTACCTTTCTGTACCCGGACGCGGCCGTCGCCGCCGACCGCGGGGCACGGGACTGAACAGGCACCGGAGCTTCCCGGAGAAACGATGAGGAACCCCGCCGCCCAAACGGCGGGGTTCTTTGAATGACGCCGCAGAGGGTGCCGCCCATGACGCTCGTCGGGATGACCTACGACCTCCGGACAGACTATCTCCGGGAGGGGTTCTCGGAAGAGGAAACGGCCGAATTCGACCAGCCCGCGACCATCGACGCCATCGAGGAAACGCTGCAGTCCCTCGGGTACCGGACCGAGCGGATCGGCCACGTGCGCGCCCTGGCCAAGCGCCTGGTCTCCGGCGCCTCGTGGGACCTGGTCTTCAACATCGCCGAGGGGCTCCGGGGCTACGGGCGGGAGGCCCAGGTTCCCTGCCTGCTGGATGCCTACGGCATCCCCTACGTCTTTTCCGACCCGCTGACGCTTTCCTTGACCCTGCACAAGGGCATGGCCAAGCGGGTGATCCGGGACCTGGGGATCCCCACGCCCGACTTTGCCGTGGTGGCGGATGCCGCGGAGATCCCGGGAGTCCGCCTTCCCTTTCCCCTTTTCGTCAAGCCCGTCTCGGAGGGCACGGGAAAGGGCATCGACGCGAAGTCGATCGTCCGGGACGCCGGGGAGCTCGACCGGCGCTGCCGGTTGCTGCTGGAGACGTTTTCGCAGCCGGTCCTCGTGGAAACCTATCTGCCCGGCCGGGAATTCACCGTGGGGATCGTCGGCACGGGACGAAAGGCGCGCGTCATCGCCGTCATGGAGGTCCTCCTGCGCGACACGGCGGAAAAGGGCGTCTATTCCCTCATGAACAAGGAATACTGCGAAGAGCACGTGGACTATCGTCTGGTTGCGGGGGCGGAGGCCGAGCGGGTCTCGGCCGTCGCCCTGGCGGCCTGGAGGGGCCTGGAATGCCGGGACGGCGGCCGCCTCGACATCCGGGCCGACGCATCCGGTGTGCCCCACTTCCTGGAGGTCAATCCCCTGGCGGGTCTCCATCCCACGCACTCCGATCTCCCCATTCTGGCGACCCTCGCGGGGGTCTCCTACCGGGAGCTCCTCGGCATGATCATGGCATCCGCCGAGGAGCGGCTGATGGCGGGGCGGTGAGC
>JAGPKU010000157.1 GCA_018053845.1 Syntrophobacterales bacterium | reverse complement strand
CGAACATCGACCGCGAGCACCTGGACTACTACCGGGACATCGACGACATCAAGGAGGCCTTCGTCCGCTTCGCCAACATCGTGCCCTTCTACGGGGTGACGATCCTCTGCAGCGACGACGAGCACGTGCGGGCCGTCTTCCCGCGGATCAAGCGCCGGACGATCACCTACGGGCTTGCCGACGGGGCCGACTACCAGGCGAAGGCGATCGCCCTCGAGGGCCCCGAGTCGCGCTATACGATCTACCACAAGGGGGTGCGCCTCGGCGGGATCACGCTGCACGTGCCGGGGCTGTTCAACGTGCTCAACTCCATGGCCGCCTTCGCCGTGGCCCGGGAGCTCGAGATGGATTTCGAGGCGATCCGGGAGGGCCTGGCCGCCTACCGAGGCGTGCAGCGCCGCCTCGAGGTGAAGGGTGAGGTCAACGGCGTCACCGTCGTCGACGACTACGGCCACCACCCCACGGAGATCCTGGCCACGCTGAAGGCCGCCCGCCAGCTCTGGAAGGGACGCCTCATCGTCGTCTTCCAGCCGCACCGCTACACGCGGACGCGGGCCCTGTACAGGGAATTCCTCACGTGCTTCCCCGATGCGGACGAGCTGATCCTGATGGACATCTACCCCGCGAGCGAGCCTCCGATCGAGGGGGTGACGTCGTTCAACCTCTTCAAGGGGATCGAGGCCGTGGGGCACCGCAGCGCGCGGTACATCCCCTCGGCCGACGGGATCGTGAGCCACCTCCTCGAGACCGCCCGGCCCGGCGACGTGATCATCACCCAGGGCGCCGGCAGCGTATGGAAGGTGGGAATGGAGTTTCTGAAAAAGGCAAAGGAGGAGAAGGCACGCCGCTGAGGCGGGCGGGGCGACCCCTCCGCACCCCCGCCCCGGCGGCTGCCGTCCCTTTCCGAAAGGACAGAAGGGAAGAGGGGAAGAAGGTTTGAGGGTGAGAACAAGGATTCGCTCGTTCTCTTTCTCACCTTCTCAACCTCTCACCTTCGCGAGATAGAAGAGGCAGCGCGACTGTCATGCACGAGCCGGAATGGAGAAGAACGCTCAGGGAACTCGCGAAGGGCAAGGTGCTCTTCGACGAGTGCATGGACCGCCACACCTCCATCGGCGTGGGGGGACGGGCCGACGCGGTCGCCTTCCCGGAGAGCGCGGCCGAGCTGGGCCGGCTCGTCGCCTTCCTGCGCGCCGAGGGCATCCCCGTGTTCTTCATAGGCAACGGCACGAACCTCATCGTCCGCGACGGCGGGTACCGCGGCGTCATCGTCTCCACGAAGGCCCTGCGCGCCGTCCGCGTCGAGGACCGCGGGGAGAGCCGGGCGGCGCTGCACGCCGAGGCGGGCGCGTCGCTGGCCGAGCTGGTGGCCCTGACGGCCCGGGAGGGCCTGACGGGCATGGAGTTCTGCGCGGGCATCCCCGGCAGCGTCGGCGGCGGCATCCGGATGAACGCCGGGGCGTGGGGCAGCGAGATGAAGGACGTCCTCGAATCGGTGGACTGGCTCAACGGCGGGGGGAATCGCGTGTCGAGACGGCGCCCGGCCCTGCACTTCGAGTACCGCAGCCTCGCCCTGCCCGAGGGGGCCTGCATCCTCGGCGGGGTCTTCGACCTGGCCCGCGGCGACCGCGTGGCCATCGAGGGCCGCATCCGTGAAATTCTGAAAACCCGCTCGGGCAGGCACCCCCTGCAGTACCGCAGCGCCGGGTCCATCTTCAAGAACCCGAAGGGGACGCCCGCGGGGCGGATCATCGACGAGGCGGGGCTCAAGGGTCTCACCCTCGGCGGGGCCCGCGTCTCGGAGATGCACGGCAACTTCATCGTCAACCTCGGCGGCGCCGCGGCGAGAGACATCATCGGGCTCATCGAGCGGGTGCGCAAAACCGTGCGCGAGAAACGGGGCATCGACCTCGAGCCCGAGGTGCAGATCATCGGGGAGGAGTGAGTTGAGACGATCGGTCCGTTCCACCGTCGAAACCAGGGTGAACCGCGTGCGCCGGCGCTCGAGGAGGATCCTCGTCGAGATCGGCAAGACGGTGCTGCTGATGGCCTGCGTGGTCGTCGTCGCCTCGATGCTCATCTTCGCCTACAACTTCGTCATCGTGTCGCCCTACTTCCAGATGAAGGAGACGCTCGTCCGGGGCACCGAGCGGCTGCAGAGCGACGCCGTGGTCGAGCTCACCGGCCTCAAGCCCTCGCAGAACCTCATCCTGACCAACCTGGGCGCCGTGGCCCGCAAGGTCAAGGCGAACCCCTGGGTGAAGGACGTCTCGGTGCGGCGGGACTTCCCCGACCGGCTCGTCATCGAGATCACCGAGCGGAAGCCCGTGGCCCTCGTGGAGCGGGGCGACGGCCTGTACTTCATCGAGCGCGACGGCACGGCCTTCGAGAAGGTCGCCGCGGGCGAGAAGACGGACCTGCCCGTGCTCACGGGGTTCACCCGCACGGGGGTCGAGAACCGCGAGATGATCCTCAAGTCCCTCGAGCTGCTCGACTACATGGCCTCCTACACGGAGGTCCCCGAGATCCGGCACATCTCCGAGATCCACGGCGACGAGCTCTTCGGGCTGTCGCTGTTCGCCGAGGGCCTCTGCCTCAAGCTGGGGTTCGGGGACTTCGACACGAAGCTCAGGCGACTCAAGCCGGTGCTGGCGGACCTGGCGCGGCGGAACCTCTCGGGGTACTTCATCATCGACCTCAACAACCCCGGCAAGGTGACGGTCCAGCACCGCGAGTTCCGCGTGCCGGTGAAGGTGACGGGGGGCGTGAGGGCTTAGGAGGATGGTTGATCCAGATGAGGCGCGAAACCATTTTGCCGGCTCGAAAGCGATTTGCGACGGTTCGATGCTCCCTGCACTGCTCCGCCACAAACTCGCCCTCCGGGCTCAAACATGCGGCTCCGCGGCCGTTTCGGTCCGCCAAGAACCGTTCGCGCAAAGACGCTTCGACTGATCCCTGCAAAACCGTTTCGCGTCCTCATGGCACGGCGACGTGCTGATGAGGAATGCAAAAGAGCAAGTGGCCTTTAGAGGGGTGAAGGAATGGCGAAGAAGATCAACATCGTGACGGGGCTGGACATCGGGACGACGAAGGTGACGGCCGTCGTGGCCGAGCGGACCAACACCGGCATCGACATCATCGGGCTGGGCTCGGCCCCCACGGAGGGGCTCCGCAAGGGGGTCGTCGTCAACATCG
>JAGPKU010000156.1 GCA_018053845.1 Syntrophobacterales bacterium | reverse complement strand
CCATGCCCTCGGGGCGCTTGCGCACCGTCCCCTGCAGGGCGAGGACGAACTCGCTGCGGATCCGGTGGGCCTCCCGGTGGGCGTCGGCCTGGACCTCGGGGTTGAAGACGACCTGGACGATCCCCTCGCGGTCGCGCAGATCGACGAAGATGACCCCGCCGTGGTCGCGGCGGCGGTGCACCCAGCCCATCAGGACCACCTCCTTCCCCGCGTCGGAGGTCCTGAGGTGACCACAGTAGTGAGTTCTCTTGATTTTCGTGATGAAGTCGGACAAGGGTTGTTACCTCCCTGTGAAAAAACAGAAGTGGTGAGGGTGAGAGGGTGAGAACGTCGGATCCGGCGGCGGCCAATCGCCTGTCCCGGGCTTCTCCAACCTTCTTACCCTCTGCCTGTTGCCGTTCCGCATCCCGCCGTTGTCGAGCGTTCCAATCTTACTCCTTCGCGAGGATGCGCAGGATCGTCTTCTCGGCGTCGTCGAGCCCCACGGGCTGCTGGGTGCTGTCCTCCATGTCCCGCAGCAGGGCCTTCTTCTCCTGGAGTTCCCGCTCGCCGAGGATGAGGGTGTAGCGGCATTTCAGCCTGTCGGAGCGCTTCATCTGGCTCTTGAGACTCCGCGCCCCGTAGTCCGTCTCCACGAGGACCCCCTTCATCCGCAGGCGGTTGCAGAGCACGAAGGCATGGTCCTGCGCCTCCTTCCCGAGGGCGGCGATGAAGAGATCGGGCGCCGCGATGACCTTCTCGTCGGGGATGGGGGCCACGGCGACGAGCCGCTCCAGGCCGACGGCAAAGCCGATCCCGGGACTCTCGGGGCCGCCCAGGTCTTCCACGAGCCGATCGTAGCGGCCTCCCCCCGCGATGGCGTTTTGCGCGCCCAGGGCGCCCGTGGTCACCTCGAAGGCCGTCTTCGTGTAGTAGTCCAGGCCGCGGACCATCCGGGCATTGACCTCGAAGGGGGTCTCGAAGCGCCTGAGGCAGGCCTGGACCTCGTCGAAATGCCCCCGGCACTCCGCGCAGAGGAATTCGATGAGCAGGGGGGCCGAGGCGACGACCGCCCTGCAGCCCTCCACCTTGCAGTCGAAGACGCGCAGGGGATTGGTCGAGAGGCGCCGCCGGCAGTCTTCACAGAGGCCGTCCTGCCTTTCGGCCAGATACGACCGGATCACGTCCCGGAAGGCCGGACGGCACGCCGGGCAGCCCAGGGAGTTCACCTCGAGGCGGGCATCCGCGACGCCGACGCTTCGGAGGAAGTGGACCAGCATCAGGATGACCTCGGCATCCACGCGCGGGTCCTTCGAGCCGAGCAGCTCCGCGTTGAGCTGGTTGAACTGGCGGAAGCGGCCCTTCTGCGGCCGCTCGCGGCGGAACATGGGCCCGATGGTGTAGAGCTTCACCAGGGACTCCGACGCGTAGAGGCCGTGCTCGAGGTAGGCGCGCATCACCGAGGCCGTCGCCTCGGGGCGCATCGTCAGGGATTCGTCGCCGCGGTCGACGAAGGTGTACATCTCCTTTTCGACGATATCCGTCGTCTCGCCGATGGAGCGCTTGAACAGCTCCGTCTTTTCCAGGATGGGCAGAACGATCTCCCGAAAGCCGAAGGCCCCGAAGATTTCACGGGCCTTCGCCTCGACGTATTGCCATTTTTCTGATTCGCCCGGCAGGATGTCCTTGAACCCGCGTACGGCGGTGATGATCTTCATCTCGCTGATGCACCCGAGTGCGGATTTCGAGCCTGATTAGCTAACACATTGCCCCCCCAAAGGCAATAGGAATCATGGGCTTTTGAAGGGAATGACCTCGTAACGCCGCCCGTCCGTGGTGATGCGGACGGCCCCGTGCAGGTCGGTGCGCCAGACGGCCGCTCCCGTGCGGCGGAACCGTTCGAGGACATCCTCACGGACGGGGCGCCCCGCGCTGATGACGATCGCTGCGGGGCGGACGGCTTGCAGGAAGGCCTCCGTGCCGGAATAGGCGGAGCCGTGGTGCGGCGCAAGGAGGATCCCGCTCCGCAGCGTGCCGGCCCGTGCCGGGAGCCGCGCCTCGGTCGTTTCCCCGATGTCGGAGGGCAGCAGGAAAGAGGCGTCTTTCCACTGCAGGTGCAGCACGAGGGCCCGCTCGTTGGTCTCCCGCTCGCCGGGGACCACCCCGGGCGGCAGGGCTTCCGGGGGGTTCAGGATGCGGATGCGCACCTCGCCCAGGTCGATCGGGGGGGATTTCGAGGAGAGGATGCGCGGCGCCATGCCCATCCTTTCCATCCGGTCCACCAGGGGGGCGCCCCAGTGCACCCGGGTCTCGTCGCCGTTTGACCAGACCTCCTCCACGTCGAAGTTCTCCAGGATGTAGGGCAGCCCGTTGACGTGGTCGGGGTGCGGGTGGGTCAGGACGACGGTGTCGATCTTTCCGATCCGGCTGTGCCAGAGAAAGGGTGCAACAACGTAACGGCCCACGTCGAAACGGTCGTCGTAGAACCCGCCGCCGTCGATGAGCATCCGCCTCCCGCCGGGAAGCTCCACCAGGGTGCAGGATCCGTGACCCACGTCCAGGAAGGTCACCCGGAGCGTTTCCCGGCCCCCGAGGCTGCCGCAGAGCCACGCGGCATGCCCCGCGAGGAAGAGGACCGCCAGGGCCGAAACGGCCGCCGCCCGGCGCCGCGTGCGAAAGAACGGGACCCCGCTGTCGCTCCTGCCCGGAAGGCCCAGCATGAGGGCGACCGTGACGAGGATGAGATAACAGGCCGCCACTTCCGCAAGCGATGGGGTCGTCAGGACCGAAGAGGAACCGGGGAGCGAGGCCAGATAGCCGTTGAGATCGAGGCCCAGGCGGGCGAGCCGCGCGGTGAGGTCGATCAGGGGGGCCGAGAGGGTGTCGGGCAGCGGCGCCAGGATGACGAGCATCAGCGACAGAGGCAGGACGACAAAGCCGAGAAGAGGCACGAGGACCAGGTTGGCCGCGAGGGTGATGTTGGGGACCCGGTTGAAATAGTACACGATGACGGGAATGGTGCCCAGGGTGGCGGCAGCGGAGACGGCGAGAAACAGGGCCACATTCGCCGCCGTCCGCCGGAGCAGTTGCACCGCCGGTTCCCCCGGCCTCGTCTTCCAGGCCGCCAGGCGCTCCGTGATCCCGGGCATCAGGAGCAGAAGGGCCGCCACGGCCGCGAAGGAGAGCTGGAAGGAGATGTCGAACAGGGCGGCGGGGGAGAACACGAGGATGG
>JAGPKU010000060.1:9609-14331 GCA_018053845.1 Syntrophobacterales bacterium | reverse complement strand
CTCATCCGCGAGCTCAAGATGAGGCTCTCGAGCGCCTACATCGGCCTGTTCGTCTTCGGCTGCGCCCTTTGCCTCGCCCCCCTGGCGGGCGCCTGGAGCGACCGCGCAGGACGAAAGCCCCTGATGACCGCCGCCGCGGTCGGGATGCTGATCTTCGCCTACCCGGCCTTCTGGATACTCAACCGCTGGCCGGGCGAGCCCGCCCTGGTCCTCGTCCAGCTCGTCCTGGGACTGCTGCTGGTTCTCTACGCGGTGCCGGCCTATGCCGTGGGGGCCGCGCTGTTTCCGACGCCGGTACGAACCACGGGGCTCGCGATCATCTACAGCGTGGGCGTCACGATTTTCGGGAGCCTGACCCCGATGGTGGGCACCGTCCTCGTGTCCCTGACGGGCGACCGGCTCTCGGTGGCCTGGTGGTTCGTCGCGGCTTCCCTCATCAGCCTTGCGGCCCTCGCGATGTTGGACGACCGAGGGGATGAACCCATGGAGTGAAAGCGTGCGAAAGGAGGAATGAATGACAAACGTTCAATCGAGAGACCGGGCGGCCTGGCTCACCGCGCTGATCCGCGACTGGGTCTGCACAGCGCCGGAAAACACGCTGGGGGGAGCGGAACGCGAGCCGGCTTGGGACGAGCCGCTCGTCGGGTTTTCACGCGGCGACGACCCCTACTGGGAGGCCTTCAAGGAGCACGTGGGGCCCTTCCACTGGACGCCCGCGGAGGCCTTCGGGCTGGCGTTCCCGGACGGGAGCCCCTCGGGGAAGGACCTCTCGGTGATCAGCTGGATCCTGCCCCAGACGCGGGCCACGAAGCTCGACAGCCGCAAGGAGAGGACCTACCCGCCGGAGCGCTGGGCCCGGTCCCGCATCTGCGGCGAGGCGGCCAACGAGGCGCTCCGCAGGCACGTGGTCGCGGAGCTGGCCGGGGCGGGCATCCGGGCGGCGGCGCCGGTGCTGCTGCCCCAGTGGGCGCGCATGCCCTCGGAGAAATTCACCTTCGCGTCGAAGTGGTCCGAGCGCCACGCGGCCTTCGTCTCGGGGCTGGGGACCTTCGGCCTCTCCGACGGGCTCATCACCCCCCGCGGGAAGGCCATGCGTGCGGGCTCCGTCGTGGCCGAAATCGAGCTTCCCCCCACCCCGCGGGCCTACCGGGGACACCGGGACTGGTGCCTGTGGTTCAGCCGCGGGACCTGCAAGAAGTGCGTGGCGCGCTGTCCCGTGGGGGCCCTCTCGGCGGCGGGGCACGACAAGATCCCCTGCTCGAGGCACGTCCACGAGACCTGCAAATCCTACATCGTGGAGCACTTCGGGTTCGAGGGATACGCCTGCGGCCTTTGCCAGACGGGGGTTCCCTGCGAGTCGGGGATCCCGCGGGCGGAGGACGAGGGCCCGCCCTGAGCGGGGCGAAGACGGAAAAAAAGCCCGATCGCGCGATCGGGCTTTTTTTCCACCTGTCGTTGGGCGGACGCCGTCAGATCTCCGCGTCGCAGCGCAGGCAGCGCGTCGCCTCCTTGACGGCCTGGTCCTTCCTGTAGCCCAGCTCCACCTCGGCGAAGTTCTTCCGCCGGAATTCGGCCCCGAGCTCGGGCATGCGGGCCTGCGGGCACTCCTCCGTCTCCTCGTCGACGACGAAGGGGATGTGGATCTGCTCCTCGGAGGGCGGCACCCAGGCCGGCTCGCCGTTGCGCTTCCGGATCCAGCCGTCGATGTCCTCGGCGGCGCCGTGGCCCGCCGCGATGGCCTTGACGACCGTCGCGGGGCCCGTCACGGCGTCGCCGCCGGCGAAGTACTTCGCATTGGTCGTCTGGGAGGGGATGTCGTCCTTCACGTCGAAGCAGGACCACTTGTTGACCTTCACGCCGCTCTCGGCGGGCACGAAGGACAGGTCCGGCGTCTGGCCGATGGCGGCGATCACCGTGTCGACGCTCAGCGTGAACTCGGAGCCCGGGATCGCCACGGGCCGCTTGCGGCCGCTCGAGTCGAAGTCCCCGAGCTTCTGCCGCAGGCACTCGATGCCCGTGGCGCGACCGTTCGCGCCGACGACGCGCAGCGGCGCGATGAGGTACTCGATCTTGATGCCCTCGTGCTCGGCGGCGACGATCTCCTCGGCCGCGGCGGGCATGTCCTCGCGCAGGCGCCGGTAGAGGATCGTCACCTCGGCCCCGAGGCGAAGGGCCGTGCGGGCCGCGTCGATGGCGGAGTTGCCGCCGCCGATGACGGCGACCCTCGAGCCGAGGCTCTTGCGGCCGTTCTTCCAACCCTCCTCATCGCCGTTGTAGTCGCGGAGGAACTCGACGCCGCCCCAGACCCCCTGGAGGTCCTCGCCCTCGATGCCCATGCGCTGGCTCTTGTGGGCACCCGGCGCGAGGTAGACGCAGTCGTAGTCCTCGTTGAGCTTGCCCCAGGACACCTCGCGTCCCACCCGGGTGCTGCAGCGGATGTCGACGCCCAGCTTGCGGATGTCGTCGATCTCCTTCTCGAGGACCGTCCTCGGCAGACGGTAGGAGGGGATGCCCCAGCTGAGCATGCCGCCCGGCGTGGGGAGCTCCTCGAAGACCGTCACGGCATAGCCGCGCAGGGCGAGATCCCGGGCGCAGGTGAGGCCCGCGGGCCCCGCGCCGACGACGGCGATCTTCTCCTTGCGGGTGATGCCGACGGGCCTGACCTGCGGCCGCGGCGCGTTGTCGGTGATGTAGCGCTTCAGGAACTTGATCGCCACGGGCTCGTCGAGCAGGCCCCTGCGGCACTTGGTCTGGCACTGGTGGTCGCAGACCCTCCCGCAGACCGAGGGGAAGGGGTTGGTCTTCAGCATGACCTTGTAGGCGTCCTCGAGCCGGTTGTCGCGGATCAGCGCGATGTAGGCCGGCACGTCCATCCCGATCGGGCAGGTGTGCTGGCAGGGCGACTTGAACAGGGCCGAGCAGACGGCGGCGCGGCATTTCTTGTCGCGGATGTGTTCCACGTACTCGTCGCGGAAGTAGCGGATCGTCGAGAGCACGGGGTTCGGGGCCGTCTGGCCGAGGCCGCACAGGGCGGCGTCCTTGATCACGGTGGCCAACGACTCCAGCAGCTCGATGTCGCCCTCCCGGCCCTTGCCCTGGCAGATCCGGGTCAGGATGGCGAGCATGCGCTGCGTGCCCTCGCGGCAGGGGGTGCACTTGCCGCAGGACTCGTCCTTGCAGAAGTCCATGAAGAAGCGGGCCATGTCCACGGCGCACTTGTCCTCGTTCATCACGATGAGGCCGCCCGAGCCCATGATGGCGCCCAGCTCGGCGACCTTCTCGTAGTCGACGGGGGCGTTGAGGTGCTGCACGGGGATGCAGCCCCCGGAGGGCCCGCCCAGCTGGGCGGCCTTGAACTTCTTGCCGCCCGGGATGCCGCCGCCGATGTCGTAGATGATCGTCCCGAGGGTGGTGCCCATGGGCACCTCCACGAGGCCCACGTTGTTCACGTCGCCCGTCAGGGCGAAGACCTTCGTGCCCTTGGACTTCTCGGTGCCGACGCCGGCGTACCAGTCGGCCCCGCGCAGGATGATCTGGCCGATGTTGGCCAGGGTCTCCACGTTGTTCAGCACGCTGGGCTTGGCCCACAGGCCCGCCACGGCGGGGAAGGGCGGCCGGGGCCGCGGCATGCCGCGCTTGCCCTCGATGGAGGTCATCAGCGCCGTCTCCTCGCCGCAGACGAAGGCGCCCGCGCCCTGGTAGATCTCGATGTCGAAGTCGAAGCCCGTCCCGAGGATGTCCCTGCCCAGCAGGCCCATCTCGCGGGCCTGGCCGAGGGCCACGTTGAGACGGTGGATCGCCAGCGGGTACTCGGCGCGGCAGTAGATGTAGCCCTGCTTCGAGCCGATCGCCTTGGCGGCGATCACCATGCCCTCGAGCACCGCGTGCGGGTCCGCCTCGAGGACGCTGCGGTCCATGAAGGCCCCGGGGTCGCCCTCGTCGGCGTTGCACAGCACGTACTTCACGTCACCGGGCGAGCGCTGGGCGAACTGCCACTTGAGCCCCGTGGGGAACCCGGCGCCGCCGCGGCCTCGCAGTCCCGACTTCACGACCTCCTGGACGATCTGTTCGGGCGTCATCTCCGTGAGGGCCTTGGCCATGCCGGCGTAGCCGTCGCGGGCGATGTACTCCTCGATGTTCTCGGGGTCGATGAGGCCGCGGTTGCGCAGCACGCGGAGATCCTGCAGGGCGAAGAAGGGGATCTCCTGCATGGAGGGGATCCGATCCTCCTTGCCCGGCTCCCGGTAGAAGAGCCTCTCGAGGGGGCGGCCCTTGACGAAATGCTCTTCCACCAGCTCGGGGACGTCCTCGACCTTCACCGTCATGTAGATGATGCCTTCGGGGTAGACGACCATGATGGGCCCCATGGCGCAGAAGCCGTTGCAGCCCGTCTCGACGACCTTGATCTCCTCGGCGAGGCCCCGCTTGCCGAGCTCGTCGACGATGGCCTTCTTCACGGCGAGGCTGCCCGATGCGTGACAGCCCGTTCCCCCGCAGACCAGTAAATGCGAGCGAAATACTTTCATCGATTGCGTTCCTCCCCTGCAATGGATTCCATCACCGGGGGCCGGGGCCCCCGCTGCCCCCTCAGCGGACGACCTCGGCGCCCTTCGCGAGGACGAAGTCCGTCTGGATCTCCCCCTCCAGGACGTGCCGCTTGAAGACCTGGCGCATCTTCATCTCGTTCATCTTCTCGTACTTGATGGGCTCCTTGCCGAGCAG
>JAGPKU010000060.1:4607-9509 GCA_018053845.1 Syntrophobacterales bacterium | reverse complement strand
CGACCTCGGCGCCCTTCGCGAGGACGAAGTCCGTCTGGATCTCCCCCTCCAGGACGTGCCGCTTGAAGACCTGGCGCATCTTCATCTCGTTCATCTTCTCGTACTTGATGGGCTCCTTGCCGAGCAGTTCGACGGTGACGAGGGGCTCGCGGCTGCACAGCCCCATGCAGCCCGAGGTGGTGACGATGACGTCCGTCGTGTTCGTCTCCTCGATCACCTGCATCAGTGCGTTGAGCACCTCGCGGGCGCCCGAGGCGATGCCGCAGGTCCCCATGTGGACGGTCACCTTGGCCCGCTGGCCGCCCTCGCGCAGGGCCGTCTGGGAGTGAACCTTCTCCTTGATCCTCTTGAGGTCTTCGATCTTGAGCTTGGACATGGCGTAACCTCGCTGAATCGGCTTAAGGCTTCGGGCTCGTGGCGTAAGGCTGAATAAAGTTCTTTCCGGTTCCTTACGCCTTATGCCTTACGCCTTACGCCTGTCTTATTGGTACTCGTCCAGCACCGCTTTCAACTTCTGGGTCTTGACCCGCCCGTGGACGTTCTCGTCGACGACGATGACCGGGGCCAGTCCGCAGGCCCCCAGGCAGCGGACCGTCTCGTAGGTGAAGCGCCGGTCGGCCGTCGTCTCGCCTTCCTGGACCTTGTAATCCTTGACGATGCTCTCCCCGATCGCCTTGCCGCCGCGCACGTAGCAGGCCGTGCCCAGGCAGACGCGGACGGTGTGGCGGCCGCGCGGCTTCATCGTGAAGAAGGAGTAGAACGTCACCACCCCGTAGACCTGCGCCAGGGGGAGGTTGAGCCCATCGGCGATCCTCTTCTGGACCGGCATGGGGAGATAGTCCAGCACCACCTGGGCCTCCTCCAGGACGGGGATGAGGCAGCCGGGCTTCCCCTTGTGCCGGGCGATGATCGCGTCGAGCTTTGCCACCTGCTCGGGGCTGAAGTCCTTGAGCAAATCGCCGTTGCCGTTCTTCATGGATGATCTCCTCTCTCGGGAGGGCGTCATGCCGCGGCCCCGATGTCCCGCAGCCCCTCCGCGATGTGCCCGCGGAGAAAGCCCGTGACGTCGGGGTGATGGAGCGGAACGCCCTCCAGTGCGTTTTTGATCTGTCGGGTGTCCAGCAGGTAGGTCCTGCCGTTCACTTCGTGCCGGTAGATGAAGTCCTGCCCCGGGTTTCCCACCAGGAGCGCAATGAGGGTCGACGCGATGTCGCCCAGGGGCTGCCGGTCGATGTGGTTGAGTCCGAAGACCGCCTCGACGACCGTTCCCGTGCGCGGCCTCGAGCGCAGGGTCATCCGCCCGCCCGTCCGCGCGGCCGCCTCGGCAAGCATCGGGAGCCCCAGGCCGACCCGGCGGACCTTCTTCGTCGTGTAGAAGGGGTCCAGGGCCTTCTCGCGCTCCTCCCGGGTCATGCCCGCGCCGTTGTCCGTGATCCGCATCATGAACAGGTCCTTCGCCCGGTTCTCCCGGATGAGGATGCGCACGAGCGTCGCCCCGGCACGGATGGCGTTCTCGACGATGTCCAGGATGTGCAGGGCCAGCTCGAGCACTCTCTCACTCCAGGATGCGGCGGCCGTCTTTCCGCTCGAAGGCCATCTTCAGCTCCGGCAGCGTCGGCTCCTTCAGCAGGGCCCGGGTGATGCCCCGCCCGATGTCCGCGATGAAATGGGCATCGGAGGATTCGATGAGGGCGAACCGCGCGAACTCCGGGTGGGCGCGCCGCGCCCCGGCGATCCCCGTCCGCCGGGTCACTTCGACGGCGTCCAGGGGGAGCCCTTCGGGGATGAACCCGAGCTGCCCGAGGATGCCGAAACTCTCCCGGTCCACGTGGGCCGCGACGGCGAGCCCCCCGTGGCGGTGGATCTCGTCCACGATCCGCTCCAGGGGCAGCGTCGTGCCCCCCATGAGCAGCCTCTCGCTGAGCGCCTCCACCTCGTCGTGCTCGTTGACGACGGCCTGGCAGCCGAAGCGGTCCTCGTCGTTGACCCCCGGCAGGTGCCGATAGACGAGTTCCTGCAGCGCGTTCAGGGGCTCCAGCTTGTCAAAGAGCGCGAGGACGTGCACCTCTTCGCTGCTCGTGATCTCCATGCCGGGAAAGACGGTCAGGCCCGTCCCCTCGGCGGCCTTGACGACGTAACGGACGTTTTCGGAGGCGTTGTGGTCGCAGATGGCGATGAGGTCGAGACGGCGCGCGAGCGCCATCGAGACGACGGCCCGGGGGTACATGTCGAGGTCGGCGCAGGGCGAAAGGCAGGTGTGGACGTGGAAATCACAGCGGAACTCCCTCATCATCAGCGGGACCCCTTGCGGGCTGCTGCCGCTCTCTCCCCCCGGTCGCGGCCTTTCCGGGCCGCACGCGCAGAACGCTGCAAGGAACGTCCGATTCGCCCCGTTCCTTTACTACAAATTCACGGGTGGATCAACGCATATATTCGCCCGACGATCTCGAAGGCCGGCAGGTCCGTCACCAGGATGGGGATCCCCTCCGCCTCGGCCTTGGCCGCCGTGTCGGGGGCGGGTTCGCAGCTGTGGATCAGGACGATCCCCGCGAGGTCCTTGAGGCTGGCCACGGCCACGATGTTCTGGTGCACCTGGCGAGTGATCCAGATGTCGCCCTCCTTGCTGTTGGCCATGACGTCGCTGAGCAGGTCCCCCACGTATCCCCCCGTGACCTCCCG
The DNA here is from genome assembly GCA_018053845.1 of Syntrophobacterales bacterium. Taxonomy (GTDB): domain Bacteria; phylum Desulfobacterota; class Syntrophia; order Syntrophales; family UBA2192; genus UBA2192. The sequence continues at coordinate 6,830 of JAGPKU010000060.1, read as the reverse complement.
CCCGAGGTTTCCCCCGGCGCAATGCACCTTGAGGCCCAACTCGCGGACCAACACGTCAAGCTGCATAAACGTCCTTTCTTGCTGCGCCGTCGCGGCGCGGGTGCCGCGAAGCCCCACTTCCCCTTCACAGCGTGAACGGGGGCAGGTCGGGGTGCAGCATCTTTTGGAAGTTCATCACCGTCATCTTCACGCAGGTGCCCACGCCCAGCTCGGAGGTGATGATGAGGTGGTCGGAGTATTTCTTCATGTTCGCAAGGCCCATCCCCGCGCCGAACCCCATCTCACGGACGGCGGCCGATGCCGTGGAATACCCTTCCTGCATGGCCATCTCGATGTCGGCGATGCCGGGTCCCTCGTCCTTGGACTCGATCTTCACCGCCTCGTCGGTCACGGAAAGGGTGATCGTCCCTCGCTTGGCATAAGAGACGATGTTGATCTCCGACTCGTAGCAGATGATGGCGACCCGCCGCACGATGTCCGTCGATACGCCGAGCTCCTTCAAGATGCCCTTGATCTGGCCCGACACGTTGCCGGCATTCTGGAAGTTGCCGCCTTCGACATCGAAGGCCTTCTCGAAATTCAGCGCCTCCGCCATCTCTAGGTCTCGCCGCCGACCTTCACGATGCATCCCGTGATCCCCCGCGCGTGCAGGCGGCCGGAGGTCTCGAACAGGATGTACTTCGTCGAGAGGATGGGGATCTTGAGCTCCTCGGCGAGCTTGACGGTTTCCTCGGTCGGCTTCTTGCCGCGCACCATGATGATCGCGGTGATGTCCAGGATGTCCGCCGTCCGGACGACCTGGGGGTTGGTGAGCCCCGTGAGCAGCATGCTGTCCGGCTTGGCGAAGGCCAGGACGTCGCTCATGAGGTCTGCGGCAAAGGCCGTCTTGACGGGTTTTCCCAGCTGGTCGTGGCCGACGAGGACGTCGGCCTCCAGGATCTCCTTCACGTCGTTCAGGGTCACTGCATCCTCCTGTGGTGTCATGGCCTTCGTGCGCGTCGAGGGCATCATGCAGGGGGCGATGCCCGTCCGGGCCGGAATCGCTGGAACGGCCGATAAATCTTAGGGTTGGTAACATACAGACGCGCAAGAAGTCAACCAGGAAGATTGCCCCGCTGCTCCGCGGGGACCCGCCCGGCGGGGGAGGCGCGGACAGAAAAAAAAGAGAAACATTTCCCTTGACAGGGGGGAGCGGCCGGTGTATTAGTGACCAGCGGTCAGTAAATGACCACTATTCATGTTCGTTCCCGGCCGTCGGCCGGGAGGGACGACCGGGAGGGAGGTCTTGGGGTCGGAACGCAGGAGAGAGAGGGAGAAGGAGCAGCGGCGCAACGCGATCCTCCGCTCGGCGAGAAAGGAATTCTTCGAGAAGGGGTTCCGGGCCGTCACGGTGGACAGCATCGCCCGGCGCTCCGAGCTGAGCAAGGGGGCGATCTACCTCTACTTCAAGAGCAAGGAGGAGATCTACGCCCAGATCCTGCTGCGGGACATCGACAAGTTCCACGAAAAGGTGGAGAGCCTTCTCGACCCCTCCAGGAGCGCGTCGGATAACCTGCGCCGCTACGCCGAGGTCTATGCGGCGTTTTTCATCAGCGACCGGGAGCTGTTCCGGATCTTCATGAACTTCATGATCCAGCACAACCCCGTCAACTTCACGCCGAACATCAACGACCACATCGTCAGATCCACCAACCAGACCGTCGTCGTCATCGAGCAGATCCTGCAGATGGGAATCGAGCGCGGCGAGTTCCCGCGAACGCTCGACATCCGGGTCTGCCGCAACGCCCTGTGGGGGCTTCTCAACGGCATCATCGCCCTGCACCTCTTCACGGGCAGGGAAAACACGAGGGAAGAGCGGGTCCGCAACCAGGTCCGGGGCGGACTCGAGGTATTCATCGCGGGGCTGCGCTCCGTTTAAGAACAGCAGGCAGAATCCGGACACGGTCCCGGCGCCCTGCCCGAAACAGAAAAAGGGCAGGGAGAAGAAGGTGAGAGGGTGAGAGGGTAAGAAGGTTGGCGAAGCGGAGTCCGAACGACTGATTGCAGCCGTTTCCCACCTTCTCGACTTCTCCCCTTCCCAACCTCTTCCTCAGGGGCCGCCGGCAGGCTGCCGCGAACGATCTTCGAGAGGGGAGACACCTATGAGCAACATGCTGGTGAACACGCGGGATCAGAAGTTTGTGCTCTACGAGCAGATCGGGATCGACAAGCTCTTCGAGACCG
>JAGPKU010000060.1:2593-4507 GCA_018053845.1 Syntrophobacterales bacterium | reverse complement strand
CCGCCGGCAGGCTGCCGCGAACGATCTTCGAGAGGGGAGACACCTATGAGCAACATGCTGGTGAACACGCGGGATCAGAAGTTTGTGCTCTACGAGCAGATCGGGATCGACAAGCTCTTCGAGACCGAGAAGTACGCCGAGTACAACAGGGAAACGGTGGACATGATGCTCAACGAGGCCGAGAAGCTGGCCATCGAGGTCCTCCTGCCCACCTACGACAAGGGCGACAAAGAGGGCTGCAAATTCGAGAAGGGCAGGGTCAAGGTGCCGGCCTGCTTCCACGAGGCCTACAGGAAGTTCTGCGAGGGCGGGTGGCTCAACTGCATGCGCAGCGTCGAGTCCGGCGGGCAGGGGATGCCCAACACCGTCTCGCAGGCCTGCTACGAGTTCTTCCAGGCCGCCAACTACCCCCTGATCATGTACCCGGGTCTCACCAACGGTGCGGCGGGACTCATCGACCGCTTCGGCACGCCGGAGCAGAAGAAGAAGTACATGGAAAAGATGTACACCGGCGAGTGGGGAGGGACGATGTGCCTCACCGAGCCCGGCGCCGGCAGCGACGTGGGCTCCCTGAAGACGACGGCCAAACGGCTGCCCGACGGGACCTACAGCATCCAGGGCACGAAGATCTTCATCTCCTCGGGCGATCACGACCTGACGCCGAACAACGTCCACACGGTGCTCGCCCGCATCGAGGGGGACCCCCCGGGGACGAGGGGCATCTCGATCTTCATCGTGCCGAAGTTCCGCGTGAAGGCCGACGGGAGCCTTGGACCCTCCAACGACGTCACCACGGGCGGCATCGAGCACAAGATGGGCATCAAGGGCTCGGCCACGGCGATGCTGATCTTCGGCGAGGAGGGCAAGTGCGTGGGCGAGCTCCTGGGCAAGGAGCGCGAGGGCATGAAGGTCATGTTCCACCTCATGAACGAGGCGCGCCTCGAAGTGGGGCTCCAGGGTCTCGGGACGGCCACGGCGGCCTACGAGCACGCCGTGGAGTACGCCAAGCAGCGGCTCCAGGGCTCGGAGATCTTCGAGTTCAAGAACCCGGCGGCCCCGCAGGTCCCCATCATCCGCCACCCCGACATCCGCCGCCAGCTGCTGTGGATGAAGGCCCACGTCGAAGGGTGCCGGGCGCTGCTGTACTACGCGAGTTACTGCCAGGACATGATGGAGGCGGCCCCGACCAAGGAGGAGCGGCAGCAGTGGGCCAGCCGCGCCGACCTGCTCATCCCCGTCTGCAAGGCCTACGTGACCAACCGCGCCCTCGATGTCTGCTCGGTGGGGATCGACGTCTACGGCGGATACGGCTACTGTTCGGAATACCCCATGGAGCAGTACATGCGGGACTGCAAGATCACCCAGATCTACGAGGGGACCAACGGCATCCAGGCCCTCGACCTGGTGGGCCGCAAGCTCGGCATGAAGAAGGGCATGCACCTGCTGGCCATCGCCAAGGAGATGGATGCCGCCGTGGCGAGCCTGCGCGAGGAGTTCCCCGAGCTGTCGGCCTACGTCAACTACCTCGCGGAGGCGAAGAACGCCATGACGGATCTCACGATCCAGTTCTTCAAGCTGGGCAAGAGCGCGAGCTTCCTCGTCCCGATCCTCTACGCGAGCCCCTACCTGAACCTCTTCGGGGACGTGGCCGTGGGCTACCTGCTCATGCAGGCCGCCGGCATCGCCCAGCGCAAGCTCAACGCCATCTACGCCGAGGCGGGCGCCAAGAGCTCCAAGGCCAAGCAGCGGGCGCTCGTCCACACGCACCCCGAGGTGGCCTTCTACCAGGGAAAGATCGCTTCGGCGAAGTTCTTCGCCGTCAACGTCCTGACCTCCGTGCGGGGCAGGGCCGAGGGGATCAAGGCGGGCGACCGCACCCCCATCGAGATCGCCGACGAGAGCTTCGCAATATGA
>JAGPKU010000060.1:0-2493 GCA_018053845.1 Syntrophobacterales bacterium | reverse complement strand
CGGGAACAGGGATTTGCAATCGATGACCCTTTTGCCGTTCACCCCGGGCCTTTCGCCTGATTTCGAATCCAGGAGGAGGAAACCATGTCGTTTCAGATCAAGAAAGCGGCCGTTTTAGGCGCGGGGGTCATGGGCGCGAACATCGCGGCCCAGCTGGCCAATGCGGGGATTGAGTGCCTGCTGCTCGACATCGTGCCCCCCGAGCTGACCGAGGCGGACAAGGCGAAGGGATGGACGAAGGAAAGCCCGGCCTGGCGAAACAGCTTCGCCGTGCGGGGGCTCGAGGGCGCGACGAAGGCCAGGCCGGCGAGCTTCTACACGAAGCGCAACGCCGCGATGGTCAAGCCCGGCAACTTCGAGGACCACCTCGGGTGGCTCGCGGGCGTGGACCTGGTGATCGAGGCCGTCATCGAGAATCTCCAGATCAAGCAGGACCTCTTCGCCCGGGTGGAAAAGGTCGTGAAGCCCCACTGCATCGTGGCCACCAACACCTCGGGCATCCGGATCGGCGAGATCTCGGCCAACCTGGGCAAGGCCCTCAAGGAGCGGTTCCTGGGGATCCACTTCTTCAACCCGCCGCGGTACATGAAGCTCGTCGAGGTCATTCCCGGCGGGGAGACGAAGCAGGAGGTCGTCGAGTACGTGACCCGCTTCTGCGAGGACGTGCTGGGCAAGGGCGTCGTCGTCTGCAAGGACGTCCCGAACTTCGTCGCCAACCGCATCGGCGTCTACGACATGTCCAACGCCATGAACCTCATGCTCGCCAAGGGCATGAAGGTCGAGGACATCGACGCCATCATCAGCGCCCCCCTGGGGCGGCCCCGCTCGGCCATCTTCGGGACGATCGACCTCGTGGGCCTCGACACGGCCTACCACGTCATGACGAACCTCTACGAGGCCCTGCCCAAGGACGAGAGCCGCGACCTCTTCATCCCGCCCGACTTCGTCAAGGCCATGATCCAGAAGAAGTGGCTGGGCAACAAGACCAAGGGGGGCTTCTACAAGAAGTCCAAGGACGCCAAGGGCAAGAAGGTCAAGCTCGCCATCGACGTCAAGACCCTGGAGTACGTGCCGGCCGACAAGCCCAAGTACGAGTCCGTCGGCGCGGCCAAGAAGTCCGAGGCGCCCGTCGAACAGACCGTCAAGATGGTCTTCAACGGCAAGGACGCCGCGGCGGAGCTCGTCCGCGAGTATCTCTGCAACAACTTCATCTACGCCGCCAACCGCATCCCCGAGATCGCGGACACCGTCGTGGAGATCGACAACGCCATGAAGTGGGGCTACAACCACCAGCTCGGGCCCTTCGAGACCTGGGACGCCGTCGGCGTCAAGGAGGCCGTCGAGGTCATGAAGCAGCTCGGCAAGAAGGTGCCCAAGAAGGTCGAGGAGATGCTCAAGGGCGGGTTCCCCTCCTTCTACACGAAGAAGGAGGACGGCACCTACTACTACGACTTCGCGAAGAAGGACTACGTGAAGCTCGCCGAGAACCCCCGGATCATCATCCTGCCGGCCCTCAAGGAGCGCAAGAAGATCGTCCGCCAGAACGCGGGCTCCAGCCTCATCGACATGGGCGACGGGGTGGCCTGCCTCGAGTTCCACACCAAGATGAACGCCATCGACGAGGACATCATCAACATGCTTTTCCTGGCCTGCGACATCGTGGAGAAGGACTTCACGGGCCTCGTCGTCGGCAACCAGGCCCCCAACTTCTCCGTCGGGGCCAACATCTTCAAGGTGCTCGTCGCCATCCAGAAGGGCGACTGGGACATCCTCGAGAAGATGATCAACGACTTCCAGCAGGCCAACATGCGCCTGAAGTTCTGCGAGAGGCCCGTCGTGACGGCGCCGGCCGGCATGACCCTGGGCGGCGGCTGCGAGATCGCCATGCACGGGGCCAAGTGCCAGCCCGCGGCCGAGACCTACATGGGGCTCGTCGAAGTCGGTGCGGGCGTCATCCCCGCCGGCGGCGGCACCAAGGAGCTCATGGTGCGCGTCACCGAGGGCATCCCCATGGGGGTCGTCGAGCAGGGCCTCAACCTGCAGGGATTCTACGGGAAGGTCTTCGAGAACATCGGCATGGCCAAGGTGGCCACGAGCGCCGAGGAGGCCAAGGAGCTGGGCTACGTCCGCAAGACCGACGGGATCAGCATCAACCGCGACCAGCAGCTCAATGACGCCAAGCAGATCGTCCTGGGCCTGGCGAAGTTCTACAAGCCGCCCAAGCCGGCGCTCATCCCCGTCATGGGCGAGAACTTCCGCGGCATCTGCGAGGCCGTCCTCTACAACATGCGGCACGGCAACTACATCAGCGACTACGACCTCCACATCGCCCGCAAGCTCGGCCACATCCTCTCGGGCGGCGACTGCGCCGAGGGGACGTACGTGACGGAGCAGGAGATCCTGGACCTCGAGCGCGAGGCCTTCCTGAGCCTCTGCGGCGAGCAGAAGACGCAGGACCGGATCATGTCGCTGCTCTCCACGGGCAAGCCGCTG
>JAGPKU010000155.1 GCA_018053845.1 Syntrophobacterales bacterium | reverse complement strand
ATGTGAAATCCTGGGAATCCCAGGCGCCCGGCCGGGCCACCCTGGGGGATGGGCTTGACCACTTCATGGGCTCGGTCCGGGCGCCCCTGGGCAACCCCGACGCGCATTACCTCCTCGGGGACTACTACCAGGGGCGCGGCCGCCACCGCGAGGCCATCGAGGAGTTCAACAAGGCCATCCGGATCGACCCCCGCTACGTGCGGGCCTACAACGGGATCGCCGTGTCGCTCGACCAGATGGGCGAGCACGAGCGCGCCCTGGAGCAGTTCCAGGCCGCCCTGCTGATCCGGCCCGACCTCGATTACCTCTACAACAACATGGGCTACTCGCTGCTGCTGCAGGAGCGCTACGAGGAGGCGGCCGAGGCCTTCGAGAAGGCCGCCGAGCTTTCCGGGGGGAAGATCAGCCGCATCCAGAACAACCTGGCCCTCGCCCGGAGCGCCCTGGGGACGGCAGCGCCCGCGGAAATTCCCGGCAACGCGAAGCACCAGGCCCTCATCGAGTTCACGGCGGCCAACCTGCGGCTGAAAAACGGGCGCTTCGAGGAGGCCCGCGAGCACTACAGCCGGGCGCTGGCCCTCGATCCGGACCTGCACGGGGCGAGCAAGGGGACGGAGGTGGCGACCCTGCTGGCCGATGTCAAGCGCTCGCTCGACGGGGACGGCTCCCTCGTGCTCGACGGCAAGGGCGCCATGGCCCTCGTCGGCCGTGACGGCGTCGAGATCTCGAACGGCAACGGCGTGCGGCACATGGCGCGGGACGTCGGGGCGTTTCTGAAAAAGCAGGGCTTCAACGTCGTGCGCCTGACCAACGCCGACCACTTCCAGTACGGCAGGGCGAGCGTCTATTACCGGGGCGACGCGGAGTTCACGGCCCTGCGGGTCAAGAACGCCATCCCCGGCATCACGCAGATGAAGAAGGTCGGCGGTTTCGACCGGGACAACGTCCAGGTGAAGGTCCTCGTGGGCAAGGACTTGGCGGGTGAGCGAAAGGCCTTCAAAGAGGGGGAAAAGTGATGATCGCGAAGCGATGGACTTCGTTTGCCGGGACCCTGGCGCTGCTGATCGCCGCCTTTGTCCTGGCCGGGTGCGCCTCCACGGAGACGAAGGACACGGCCGTGCGGGACGAGCACCGGAGGATGATGTCGATGCAGAAGAATGCCGAGGCCGCCAGTGCCGCCTCGGCGCCCCTGAAGGAATTGCCCGAGATGGATGCCCGGGCGCTGGAGCAGGTGGGGGACAACTACGTCCGCCAGAACAACCCCTCCATGGCGTTTGTCCAGTACGACAAGGCGCTCGCCAAGGACCCGAAGCTCGAGAGCGCCCGGTACAAGAGGGGGATGCTCCTGCTGAGCCGGGGGATGAACGACGAGGCCCTCAAGGAGTTCGAGGACATCCTCTCCCGCAACCCGAAGAGCGCCCTGGCGCTCGAGGGCAGGGGCCGCGTCCACATGGGCAAGAATCACTACCACGCCGCGATGGCGGATTTCGACGGTGCCCTGGCCTCCGACCCGAAGCGCTGGCAGGTCCATGCCCTTCGGGGTTACCTCCACGACCAGCGCAAGGACCACGACAGGGCCATCGGAGAATACGAGAGGGCGATCGGCCTGCAGCCGGAGTCGAGCCTGCTCTTCAACAACCTGGGCATGTCCCGCTACCTGAAGGGCGATCTCAGGGGTGCCGCCGAGGCCTACACAAGGGCGATCCAGCTCGACGTCAACAACCGCCGCGCCTACAACAACCTGGGGCTCGTGCTCTACAGGCTGGGGCACGACGACGATGCCCTGCTCGCCTTCAGGCACGGGGGCGACGAGGCGGCCGCCTACAACAACATGGGCTGCCTCTACATGGCCGACAAAAAGTACGAAAAGGCCAAGGCGGCCTTCGAGATGGCCATCGGCCTGCGGGCGACCTACTTCGCCAAGGCCCAGGAGAATCTCAAGAAGGCGGAGTCGGCCATCACGGCCCGCCCGACGGTCCAGTGAGGAAAGGAGACCCCCGTCCATGACAGCCGCCAAAATCGCCATCACCCGGTCCATCGAGGAAACGGGCGTCCGCAAGAACCTGCTCGAGGACCTGGCCCTCAAGACGGTCTACCTCGTGGGGGAGATCTCCCTCGTGGAGCTCGCCCGAAGCATGGGGCTGTCCTACCGGGTTGCGGAGGAACTCTTCCAGCGGCTGCGCAAGGAGCATCTCTGCCAGGTCACGGGCATGACGGGCGGCACGCACCGCATCGTGACCACTTCCGGCGGGAAGACGCGGGCGCTCGAACTGCTTGCCCACAACCGGTACGTGGGTCCCGCGCCGGTTTCGCTCGAGGACTACACCGACCGCATCGAGGCGCAGAGCGTGCGCCGCATCCGGGTTGCGCCGGAGGATGTCCGCTATGCCTTCCAGGAGTGGGTGCTCGACGACGAGACCCTCGACCGTCTCGGCGTCGCCGCCACGTCCGGCCGGGGCATCTTCCTGTACGGGCCCACCGGCACGGGCAAGACGACGATCGCCCTTTCGCTCACGCACCTCTTCGACCTGGACCCCGTCTGGGTCCCTTACGCCGTGGAGGTGGACGGGCAGATCATCACGGTCTACGACCCCGTCCTGCACCAGCGCATCGAGCTGGACGCGGACCCCGAGCAGGACGGCCGGTGGGTGAAGTGCCAGAGGCCGCGGATGATGGTGGGCGGCGAGCTGACGATCGAGATGCTCGACCTGCAGTTCAACGCCGCCACCCGCTTCTACTCGGGGCCGGTGCAGATGAAGGCCAACAACGGGATCCTGATCATCGATGACTTCGGCCGCCAGCGCGTGAGCCCCGAGGAGCTGCTCAACCGCTGGGTCGTGCCGCTCGATCGCCGCGTGGACTTCCTGACCCTGGCGGGAGGGAAGAAGATCGAGATTCCCTTCGACATGCTGGTCGTCTTCGCCACGAATCTCGACCCGGCCCGCCTTGTGGATGAGGCCTTCCTGCGGCGCATCCAGACGAAGATCAAGGTCGGTCCCCTGACGCCCGACCAGTTCCGCGAGGTGCTCCTGCGGCTGTGCCTGAAGCACGACCTGGACTACGAACCGGCCCTGGCCGATGAGCTGATCCGGATCATCGTCCAGGACAGAGGGGAGCCCCTGCGGGCCTGCTACCCGAGGGACATCATCCAGCAGATTCTCTGGGCGGCCCAGTACCGCCGGGAGAGGCCCCGGCTCGACCGCCAGGCGCTCGAGGCCGCCTGCAACAATTACTTCCTGGCGGTTTGATTTTGAGGGATGGCCCCCGGCCCCTGCCATGGCCCGGGGC
>JAGPKU010000154.1 GCA_018053845.1 Syntrophobacterales bacterium | reverse complement strand
GTCGGTCAGCTCGAAGAGCTCGCCGCCGCCCATGGCGAGCATCTCCTCGGCGGCGGTGAAGCGGCCGTTGTTGCGCATGATCCCGCCGACGAGCCCGGTGCCCAGGAGCATGTCCGTGCGCTCGACGAGGGTGACCTCGGCCCCCTGCTTCCTGGCGGCCAGTGCGGCGGCGCATCCCGCCCACCCCGCCCCGACGACGACGACCTTCATGGCGTTCCTTCCCGGGAGCAAATGACGCATCCTACCTGTTCTCGCGGGACTTGTAAATGGGGGGGCGGGCCATCCTGTGCCGAAAAAATCCCTAAGGTTCGCGCCCGAGCCGTCCGATGGAATTTCCGGGGGCATGCGATGAGGGTTTCAAGAGAGGATCTTCACCGGTTCGAATACGGCGTGGGACTTGTGTCGCTCGTCGTCCTCGTGGCCGGGCTGAACATCCTCGACGCGGTGTTCACGCACCTGATCCTCGCCATGGGGGGTGCCGAGTGCAACCCCGTCGTCCGGGCGGCCATCGACGCCTACGGCGACCGGTTCTGGGTCTGGAAGGTCGCCGCCGTCTCCGCCCTGCTCGTTCTGATGTGTCTCTACAGCCGCTTCAGGCTCTTCCGGGCGATCCTCGCCGGCACGGCCCTGCTCTTCGCGGGCGTCATCTCCTGGCAGCTCCACATCCTGGCCAACGGCCCCCTGGGCCGCTGAGCCTCGTCCCGGTTGTCCCTCCGATGGGTGTTAGGCCGTCCGGCGGCGGCAGCTCAGGCAGATGCCGTCGTCCATCGTCGTGCTGACGATGACCGTGTCGAAATCAGGGTCCCTGCGGATCATGTCCCTGTACGCCTTCAGAACCCGGCCTGTGAAGCCGCCATGCCGCCAGGCCCGCCACGATCGTTCCGAACCCCACGAGACACTCGAGCGGCCGTTGCACTGCGGTGAAGACGCCCATGGCCGCAACCCCGGTCAAAAAGAGCCACGGGACCAGGGGGTGCCCCGGGATGTGCAAGGTTTTGCCCTCCCTCTTCCGCAGGAGGATCAGCGCCGCCACGGTCGCCCCCGTGCTCAGGCTCAGGGTGAAGCCGATCCAGGTGAGAAGCGCCTCGAAGGTCGCGCTCCACAGCAAGACGAGGGCAAGCCCGGCCTGCAGGGCGATGGCCGTCCGGGGAGGTCCCGACGCGACGGCCAGACGCCGGGGCAGGTATCCGTCGGCCGCCATCTGCGCGTAGACGCGCGGCCCGGCCATCACAAGGGAGGAGACGCTGCTCACGAGCACGATTGCGATGAGTCCCGCCACGGCCTCCTCCAGGACGGCGCCGCCCACGGCCCGGGCGGCGATGCGGCCAACCTCGAGCCTGCCCGCCAGCTCCGCCGCCGGGGCTGCCAGCACGAAGACGGCATTCAGCGCGAGGTAGAGGGCGGTGACGACCGCCGTGCCCAGGATGAGCGAGCGCGGGACCGTGCGCTCCGGGTCCCGGATCTCCCCTGCCACGTACACGGCGGCGTTCCACCCCGAATAGCTGAAGGAGATCCAGATGAGCGAGACCCCGAAGGCGGCCAGAGGGAAAGGCTGTGAGGGTTCGGCGAAAGGAGCCGACGTCTTGGGCAGGGCGAAGGCGACAAAGGCCAGGATGAGGGCGACCTTGAGCAGGACCGCCCAGTTCTGCACCTGTGCGCCCCGCTGGACCTCGACGGCGTGCACGGCGGCGAAGGCCAGGATCAGGACGGTGCCGGCCAGCGCCGGCGGGATGCCGCCGAACCACGGGTTTCCGTAAGCGCCGAAGGCGAAGGCCGCCGCCGCAAGCGGCGCCGAGAAGCCTACAAGCAGCGAGAGCCACCCCGCCACGTACCCCGCCGCCGGGTGCAGGGCGCGCGAGAGGAACAGGTATTCGCCGCCCGATTCGGGTATGCGTCGGGCCAGCGCCCCGTAGCACATGGCCCCGAGGGCGGCCTGCAGCCCACCCACGGCCCAGGCGAGAAGCACGTACCACGGCGAGCCGAGGTCCGCGATGAGGAACCCGCTCGTGGTGAAAACGCCCGCCCCGATCATGTTGGCCACCACGAGCGCCGTGGCGCTCGCGAGCCCGAGACTTCTTTGCGGTGTCACGCTGCGCTCCGGCCGGGTCCGCCCCGGCAAACGGTTCCCGCGAAGTATAGGGGAAGCGCTGCGGGGCGACAAGCGATATCTGCGCGAGGCCCCCGAAGTCGCTCCTTGAATCGGCGGGAAAGGTGGTTTACCATGAACGCCTGAAAACGGCTCTCTCGTATCTCCTTCCTCCACGGGAGGGGATCATGACAACGAGCGCAGTCGGGGGCGGCGGCACGCGGGAAACCCGAACTAGGAGGATGCTATGAGGAAGCAGGCAGTGGCGTGGTGGGTCGTTGTGTGGGCGGCCGCGGTTCTTTTGTCCGGCATGCCCGGCCCGCAGGCCGCGGCGAAGGAGCCGTCGCCTCCCAAGAGCAGGGGCGAGGTGAAGGCCGCGCCGGCGGGTTCCATGCCGGCCGTCGTGACCATCGTGAAGAAATGGGACGGCGATTACCCCGTCGGCGCCCTCAAGAAGCTGCCCCGGGGCCAGCAGAAGACCCCCGCGGGGTACATCGGGGACAGGGCGGCCTTCGCCGAGGTATGGAAGTCCTTCAAGCCCGGGGAAAAGGTCCCCCGGGTCGATTTCGCCAAGAACCTGGTGGTGTTTACCCGCAACGTGAAGTTCTACAACCGCAAGGCGATCACAAGGGTCACCCTGCTGGACGGAATCATGGAGGTCCAGGGCGTCGAGACGGTGACCTCGGTTCCCGTGACGGACAAGGTGGCCATGGCCATGGCGGAAGTCCCCCGCCAGGGGGTGAAGACCCTTCGCGCGGGAGACAAGTTCATCCCGGTCAAGTGACCGGCCCCCCGCGGCGGAAATAAAGCCTTGACCTGCCGATAGGGCTGTAGTAGCTTGAGAGTGCGTTTACGGCGGCCTTCAGGAAGAGGCCGGGGCGCGATCGTTTGCAGAGCAGCATTTTGAAGTGTAGGGGTTGGCCGCCATACTCTCAAAGTGTGGCGGCTTTCTGTTATCCGTCCGCGCCGTATTTCAGGGCCGGGTTCGCGAGGGCCGCGCGACGGGAGGCCCCAACAAAGGAGATGGACATGAACAGGAAACTTTACGTCGGAAACCTCTCGAGCGAAGCGACGGAGGAGGAGCTGCGTTTCAATTTTTCCCAGGCCGGCAACGTCCTGTCGGTGGCGCTCATCAAGGACCGGATGACGGGCCTCAACAAGGGCTTCGGCTTCGTGGAAATGGATTCCGAGGAAGGGGCCCGCAAGGCCATCGAGTCGTTCAACGGCGG
>JAGPKU010000059.1:10040-14774 GCA_018053845.1 Syntrophobacterales bacterium | reverse complement strand
TCCTCCCGGGCGCGGCGGATGATGTCGAGGTAGGGCAGCGCCGGCTTGACCATGATGATGTCGGCCCCCTCCTCGATGTCGAGCCCGATCTCGCGCACGGCCTCGTCGCTGTTGGCCGGGTCCATCTGGTAGCCCTTGCGGTCGCCGAACTGCGGGGCGCTCTCGGCGGCCTCGCGGAAGGGCCCGTAGAAGCACGAGGCGTACTTGGCCGAGTAGGCCAGGATCGGCGTGTTCTCGAATCCCGCCTCGTCGAGGCCGTCGCGGATCGCCTCGACCTGGCCGTCCATCATCGACGAGGGGGCCACGATGTCGGCCCCGGCCTTCGCCTGCGAGACCGCCGTCTCGGCCAGCATCTCGAGGGTCGCGTCGTTGTCCACGTCGCCGTCCTTCAGGCACCCGCAATGGCCGTGGCTGGTGTACTCGCAGAAGCACAGGTCGGTGATCACGAGGATGTCGGGCACCTTGTCCTTGATCTCCTTGACGGCCCGCTGGATGATCCCGTCCTTCCGGAAGGCGCCCGAGGCGCTCTCGTCCTTCTCGTCGGGGATGCCGAAGAGCATCACCGCCGGGATGCCCAGGTCCTTCGACCGCTTCACCTCCTCGAGCAGGCGATCGACGGACATCTGGAAGTTGCCGGGCATGGAGTGGATGGGCTTCTTGACGCCCTTCCCCGAAACGACGAACAGCGGGTGGACGAGATCGTCGACGGAGAGCTTCGTCTCGCGGATGAGCCTGCGCAGGTTTTCGTTTCGCCTCATGCGCCTCGGTCGGTATGCGGGGAAAAACATGGTCATCTCCTCCAAAATGGCGTAGGGCTCAGGGCTGAGGGCTTATGGCCAATGGGAGAATGTTTCTGTTCTTTTTGCCTTCAGCCTTATGCCTTATGCCCTATGCCTGTATTTCTTCGTCCGTCAGGTAGCACGCCGGGTCCGCCGCCCAGGCATCGCCCGTGACGGCCTCGGCCCGGGCCCGGAAGTTGCCGCCGCAGACCTCGAGCCAGCGGCACCCGGCGCATCGCCCCTTCACGTGGGGCTTCTTGTCCTTCATCTTCGCGAGCAGCTCGTTGGACGTGTCCATCCAGATCTCGCTGAAGGGCCTCTCCTTCACGTTCCCGAAGGAGTGGATCCGCCAGAACTGATCCGGGTGCACCTCGCCGTCCCAGCTCACGCAGCCGATCCCGTGCCCCGAGCTGTTGCCCTCGTTCATCTTGAGCAGTTCCAGCACCTCTGCGGCCCGCGCCGGGTCCTCGCGCAGCAGCCTCAGGTACACGTAGGGGCCGTCTGCATGGTTGTCCACGGTGAGGACCTCCTTCTCGATGCCCCGGTCGAAGAGATCCTTCGTTCGGTCCATGATGAGATCGACCAGTTCGCGCGTCTCGGCGTGGGTGAGGTCCTCCTCGATGAGGGCCGAGCCGCGGCCCGCGTAGACGAGGTGATAGAAGCACACCCGGGGGATGTTCTCCTTCTCGATCAGGTCGAAGATGCCGGGGATCTCCCTCCAGTTCTTGCGGCTCACGGTGAAGCGGACGCCCACCTTGATCCCGGCGTCGCGGGCGTTGCGGATGCCCCGCAGCGTCCGGTCGAAGGCCCCCCGGACGCCGCGGAAGCGGTCGTGAACGTCCCGCAGGCCGTCGAGGCTCACGCCGATATAGGACAGGCCGATCTCACCGAAGACCCCGGCGAGCTTTTTCGTGATGAGGGTGCCGTTGGTGGAGATCACGACGCGCATCCCCCTGTCGACGGCGTACTGCGCCAGCTCCGGCAGGTCGGGCCGCATGAGGGGCTCGCCGCCCGAGAGCAGCAGCACGGGCGAGCCGAATGCGGCCAGGTCGTCGATGAGGCGTCTGCCCTGCTCCGTCGTCAGCTCGTCGCTGTAGAGGACGTTCTGCGAGCTCGAGTAGCAGTGGATGCACTTGAGGTTGCAGCGCCGGGTGACGTTCCAGACCACGACGGGCCGCTTGTCGCTGGAGAACTGCAGCAGGTGCGAGGGCAGCCTCGCCGAGTGGCGCCCGTAGCGCAGGACGTCGGCGGCCTCCACGGCCCCGCAGTAGAGTTTCGATATTCCGATCATGCTGTTCCGTTCATTCCAAAATGCGCTGTTGCGCTCGCTCAACAATACCCGGATCCAGAGCGGCTCCTCAGGCAGCGGGTAAGGGGGTTTGAAGCTGAGAAGGTTTGAGAAGAGGGAAGAGGGATTCCGGTTGCCGGCTCATCCGACCTTCTCATCCTCTCACCTTCTTCCCTTCTCTATCGGATGCCGGGCAGCGGCCCCTTTCTTTTCGCAGCAAAGTAGTTGACGAGGGCCTCAACCATGCCGGGAATCGTGAACGTCTCCTGGTAGATGTCCACCGCGAACCCCTGCTTCTTCGCCGCAGCGGCCGTGACGGGACCGATGCAGGCGATGCGGACCCTTTCGGGCAGGGGGTCATCCCCCATGATCTTTTTGAAATTAACCACCGTCGAGGGGCTTGTAAAGGTGACGACGTCCACCGACCCGGCGTCGAGCAGGGCCTGCAGGTCCTCTTTGCGGCGCTCGGATCGCACCGTCCGGTATGCCGTCACGACGTCCACCGAGGCCCCCCTCTTCGCGAGTCCCTCGGGGATGACGTCCCTGGCCTCGGCGGCGCGGGGCAGCAGCACCCGCCTGCCCGCGAGGTCCACGCTCTCGAAGGCCCGGACCACCCCCTCGGAGATGTACTCGCCGGGCACGAGGTCCACGCGGATTCCCAGGCCCTCGACGGCCGCCGCCGTGGCGGGCCCGATTGTGCAGACGCGGATCCCCTTGAGATCCCGGATGTCCCCGCCCCGGTCACGCAGCCGGGCGAAGAAATGCTTCACGCCGTTGGCGCTCGTGAAGACGAGCCAGTGGTAGGAACCGAGGTTTCCGAGGGCCCGGTCCAGTGCGTCCCAGCTCGCGGGCGGCGCGATGCGGATCGTGGGGAAGACGATCGCCTGCGCGCCCTCGGCGGCCAGCAGCCGGACGAATTCCCCCGCCTGCTCCTCGGGCCTCGTGACGACGATGCCCCTGCCGAAGAGGGGCCTCGACTCGAACCAGTCGAGTTTCGGCCGCAGCGCGACCACCTCGCCCACCACGAGGATCGACGGCGGCTTGAACCCCTGCTTCTTCGCCTTTGCCGCGATGTCGGCCAGCGTCCCCGTGAGCGTCTGCTGCCCGGGGGTGGTCCCCCAGCGGATCAGGGCCGCCGGGGTTTCGGGGGCCTTGCCGCCCTCGACGAGATTCCGGGCGATGGTCGCGAGATTCCTGACCCCCATGAGGAAGACGAGGGTGCCGATCCCGGCGAGCGCCGCCCAGTCGATGTCGCTCTTGCCCTTCGCGGGGTCCTCGTGGCCCGTGACGAAGGCGACCGTCGAGGTGTAGCCCCGGTGCGTCAGCGGGATCCCCGCGAAGGCCGGCACCGCGATGGCCGACGTCACGCCCGGGACGACCTCGAAGGGGATCCCGGCCTCATGCAGGACCTCGGCCTCCTCGCCGCCGCGGCCGAAGATGAAGGGGTCACCCCCCTTGAGGCGGGCCACGGTCAGGCCCTCGAGGGCCTCGTCGACGAGGATGCGGTTGATCTCGCCCTGCGGCAGCGTGTGGTCCCCGCCCTTCTTGCCGACGTAGATGAGCCGGGCGTCCTTCCGGGCGCGGCGGAGAAACTCCTCGTTGGCCAGGTAGTCGTACACGATGACGTCGGCCTGCCCGATGCACTCGGCCCCGCGCAGCGTGATGAGACCCGGGTCCCCGGGACCCGCGCCGATGATGAACACTTTTCCCTTCTTCGACAAGTCGCTCTCCCTCTTGTCGTCGTCAGCCATCAAGCCTATGTTTCGCCGACCGGGCATCAGGGTACAGGTCACAGGCGGCAGGAAAGTCAAGCATCCGGATGGTTCTGCTGCCTGCCGCCTGCTGCCTGCTTCATTACACAAGCCGCCTGTAGACCTCGTCGATGATCTGCCGGCCCCCGGCGGCCAGGATCCTCTCCGCCAGGATGCGGCCCATCTGCTCCGCTTCGGCGACGGGCCCGCGGACGCGGTCCTTGACGAGCATCCGGCCGTCGAGGCTCCCCACGAGCCCCGTCACGGTGATCGAGTCCTTCTCGACCTGCCCGTAGGCCGCGACGGGGACCTGGCATCCCGCGCCGAAGACGGCCAGGAAGGCCCGCTCGGCGCTCACCTCGGTGAAGGTCCTGCCGTGGTTGAGAACGGAGACGATCTCCCCGACGTCCTCGCCTTTGCGCACCTCGACCCCGAGGGCCCCCTGCCCGATGGCGGGCGTCATGATCTCCGGGGGGATGAACTGCGAGGCGCGGCCCTGCCAGCCCATGCGCTTGAGGCCCGCCGCCGCCACGATGATCCCGTCGAGGTTGTCCCGCTCGATTTTCTTGATCCGCGTCTCGAGGTTGCCGCGGATGGGGACGATCTCCACGTCCATGTAGATGTTCTTCAGCTGGCAGCCCCTTCGCAGGGACCCCGTGCCGATCCGGGCCCCCGGGGGGATCCGCTCGAGCTTGAAGTTGCCCCTCGAGATGAGGACGTCCCGCGGGTCCTCCCGCTCGAGCATCGCCGCGATCTCGAGGCCTTCCGGCAGGAGGGCCGGCACATCCTTCATGCTGTGGATCGCCAGGTCGATGCGCCGCTCGAGGAGCGCCTCCTCGAGCTCCTTCACGAAGACCCCCTTGCCGCCGATCCGGGCGAGCGCCACGTCCTGCATCCGGTCGCCCGTCGTCTTGAT
>JAGPKU010000059.1:0-9940 GCA_018053845.1 Syntrophobacterales bacterium | reverse complement strand
GGCCGCGACGTAGGGCATGGCCCCGTTGGACTGGCTCTCCTCCTTGAGCCCCGTGACGGGGTCGTGGAGGATCTTGTTGATGATCTGCGTCGCGAGGATCTCGATGTTCTTCCGGTCCTCCTCGCCGAGGTTCCTCAGCCAGGATTCCGAGCGCTCCATCTCGGAGCGCATGATCGACTCCACCTTCTCCCTGAGCGACACGATCGTGGGCACCACCTCGAGGGTGTTGTACCACTCGGCGAATTTCAGGACCTCCTCGCCGATGATGGCCTCGGCCTTCTCGGCCTCCTGGAGGCGGTTGCGCACGTTCTCGTCGACCACCCCCTGCAGATCGTCGATGTTGAAGAGGTAGACGTTGTCGATCCGGCCCACCTCGGGGTCCACGTCGCGAGGGACGGCGATGTCGATGATGAAGAGCAGGCGGTTCTTGCGGCGTTTGAGCGCGCCCTGGACCATCGGCGGCGTGAGGATGTAGCCCGCGGCGCCCGTGGAGCTGATGACGATGTCGGCCTCCCGGAGCTTCTCCTCGAGCCGGTCGAAGCCCACGGGAATCCCCTGGATTTCCCCGGCGACCTGCACGGCCCGCGCGTAGGTTCGGTTGGCCACGATGACCTTCCCCGCCCCGTTGCCGACCAGGTGCCGGGCCGTGAGCTCCGACATCTCGCCGGCGCCCACCAGCAGGACCGTCCGGCCCTCCAGGCTTCCCAGGATCTTCTTGGCCATCTCCACGGCGGCGAAGCCCACCGAGACGGCGTTGTTCGCGATGGCCGTCTCCGTCCGCACGCGCTTGGCCGTGCGGAAGGCGTGATGGAGCAGCTTGTTGAGGATGATCCCCGAGGCCTTCTGCTCCACGCAGTCCCTGTAGGCCTCCTTGACCTGCCCGAGGATCTGGGGCTCTCCCATGACCATGGAATCCAGGCTCGAGGCCACCCGGAAGAGGTGACGCACGGCGTCGCTGCCGCAGTGGACGTAGAGGCACTTCTCCAGCTCCTCGGCGCCGAGGTTGCCGTGCCGCAGGATGAAGGACTTGACCCGCTCAACGGCCTCCTCCATGTCCGCGGCCCGGGCGAGCACCTCCACCCGGTTGCACGTCGACAGGTAGAGGGCTTCCTTGACGGCCGGCGATCTGAGGAGCTCCTCGAGCGGGCGCAGGCCGTCGCCGCAGGAAAACGAGAGGCGTTCCCGGATCTCCAGGGGCGCCGTCTTGTGGTTCATGCCGACGAGGATGACATTCATGCCTGACAGAACGCCTTCTTCAATATCGTTCCGATCTTCCGCTCTTCACACGCTCCGTCCCCTCAGGCGCCCTTGCCCCTCTGCGTTAGAGGACCGGGGGGAGTGGGACCGTTGCTGCCGGCTCACGTGAACCTGTGCACCGAGCTCAGGAAGTTCACGCCGATGAACGCCGAGATCAGCACGACGAGGGCCGCGATGGACAGCACGGCGATCTTCCTTCCCTTCCACCCGATGGCGAGCCGCTGGTGCAGCAAAAAGGCGTAGAAGCACCATACGGCGAAGGACCAGATCGTCTTGGGGTCGGCGGCCCAGTGGCTGCCGCCCCAGGCCGTCTTCGCCCAGACGGAACCGGCGATGAGACCCACGGTGAGCAGGGGGAAACCCCACACAAGCCCCGCGTGGTTGATCCGGTCCAGGTCCCCCAGCGAGGGCAGATACCGGGACAGGCCCCCCATCCGGTGCCGGCGGATCTGGCGGTCCTGGATGCAGTACATGATGCCCGCCAGCGAGGCGAGCGCAAAGAGCCCCTCGCCGGCGAGGGACAGCGTGACGTGGATGGGGACGAGCCTGCCCTGCAGGGCGTCGGGGACGGCCAGGGTCCCCTCGATGCCCAGCGACGCGAGCATCATGAGCATCACGGCGAAGGGCGCCACGATGGCCCCGAGGACCCTCGTCTTGGTCCGCACCTGGAAGGCGAGATAGGCACCCGAGACGATCCAGGCAAAAAGCGAGACGGCCTCGAAGACGTTCACGGCGACGTTGAGCCCTCTCTCGGCGTACATCTCCAGGAAATGAACGGCGTGAAGAGCCACGGCAAGGCCCAGGACCCACGTGGCGATGCGGGCCACCATGACGCGCCGGGCCACGAGCGACACGAGGTAGCCCGCCGCTGCCGCCAGGTAGGCCGCCAAGGCCGCCTTGAAAAACATCGGTTCCATCATTCGCCCCCGGTCCCCCGACCCTTCCCGCCGGACCCCTTTCTTTTCCCCCGGCGATCCGAGGCGTCCCGGCGAATGGCGTCAAGATCGACGGCGACGCCCGCCAGCCGCTTCACGGTCTCCTCGACCTTTCGCCAGTGTCCCCTCCGGATGCGCTCGAGGATGTCGGAATCCACGAGTGCCTCGAAGATCTTCCGGTTCTCGTCGGGCCCCTCCCCGCGCCCGATGATGCGGCCGCGCAGCTCGCCCATGATCCGCAGGAGGGCCTCGTACTCGGGCCCGTAGCGCTGCTCGAGCTCGCGGCGGAGCTTCTTGGCCAGGGCCGGGCTTCGGCCCCCCGTCGCGACGGTGATCACCAGGTCCCCCTGCCGGCACAGGGCGGGGAGGATGAAGTCGCAGCGCTCCGGGTCGTCGACGATGTTGGCCAGGACCCCCCGCCGGCGCGCGTCGCGGAAGATCCGGTCATTGACGTCGCGGTCGTCCGTCGCCCCGATCACGAGAAAGGCGCCCTCGAGTTGGTCCTCGCCGTAGTCGGCCGCCACGTGGCTCACGCGGCCCGCACGCACGAGCGCTTCGAGGGCCGGCGTGAGTTTCTTTCCCACGACGGTCACACGGGCCCCGCACTCGAGGAGGCGCTCCGCCTTGCGCCGCCCCACCTCGCCGCCGCCGACGACGAGGCAGCGCCGATTGAGGATGTCGAGGCCGACCGGGTAATATCGCATCAATCCCGCATTTTTCCCTGCAAAGACGATCGAATGATGACGCTATCACGACGGGTTTCAAAATTCAAGCTGCTTGAAATCTCTCGAAAAACAGGCTATACAGCGATTCTGGGGGCGCCGGGGGCTTCCCGGCTCGTACTCCCGGAGATGCCCGCAAGGCGTGCCCCGTTTTCCGTTTCCCGCACGACGACACCGGAAGGAGACATCATGCCCGGCACATCGGACCAGTCAGCCGCACCCAGGGAGAAGTGGGTTCGCTTCAAGCTCTACGCCTCAAGCGACCTGGCGGAGGCCCTCTCGAACTTCCTCACCGAGATGGGCGCCCAGGGGGTCTTCGAGGAGTTCCTGGAGCCTGGGGCCTCCGACCTTCCCGAGCCGGATGCTCTGGATGAGCGGGTTCTCAATGCCTACTTCCCCTCCGACGCCGACGACGCGAAACGGGCGGCCCGGCTCCAGGCCTACATCGACAGCCTGGCCGAGCTCTTCCCCGACCACGAGAAACCGAGCTTCAACACGGAAATCATCGTCGACCCGCAATGGGGCGAGGTCTGGAAGCGCTACTTCAAGCCCCTGCGGATCAGCAAGAACATCATCGTGAAGCCCTCCTGGGAGCGCTACTCGGCCACGGGCCGCGAGACGGTCGTCGAGATCGACCCCGGCATGGCCTTCGGCACGGGCCAGCACCCCTCGACGAGCATGTGCCTCGAGGCCATGGAGGAGATCCTCCTGAAGGACCGCACCTTCCAGAAGTGGCGCGTCCTGGACGTGGGAACCGGCACGGGGATCCTGGGCATCTCGGCCGCCAAGCTCGGCGCCTCGACCGTCCTGTGCGTCGACATCGACCCGCAGGCCGTGGAGATCGCCCACAAGAACGTGGCCGTCAACCACGTGGGCGACCGCGTCGTGATCGTCAACAGCGACGTCGCCCGGATCAAGGGCAGCTTCGAGCTGATCGTGGCCAACCTCACGGCGGAGACCCTCATCAAGATCAAGTCCCACCTCGTCAAGATGATGGAAAAGGGCGGCTACCTCGTCATCTCCGGGATCATCGGGAAGAACCGGCAGGAAGTGGAGAAGGCCTTCACCCGCGACGACCTGACCCTGCACCGGGTCATCGACGACAAGGAGTGGGTCTGCTGCGTCTACCGCAAGCCGTCGAAGGCCTGAGGGATGAAGCCCCGGATCTATTCCCCCCCCATCCCCGAAGGGAAGGAGTCCGTCGAGCTGGCCGAGGACACGGTCCGCTACCTGCGCAGTGTGCTCCGTTTGGGCCGCGGCGACGCGATCCTGCTGTTCGACGGGACGGGCTGGGAGTACCGGGGCGTGATCGAGCGCCTCGAAGGCAGGCAGGGCACGGCGCGGATCGTCGCCCGCAAGCGCGTCCCCCTCGAGTTCCCCGTGCGCATCACGCTGGCCCAGGCCCTGCCGAAGGGCGACAAGATGGAATTCATCGTCCAGAAGGCGACGGAGCTGGGCGCGGCCCGCATCATCCCCTTCCGCTCCGCCCGGACGATCCCGAGGCGCACCGAGGACAGGTCCGCCCGGCGGCTCGAGCGTTGGCGCCGGATCGCCGCCGAGGCGGCCGAGCAGTGCGGCCGGGCCGACGTGCCCGAGATCGCCGAGGCCCTCCCCTTCCGCGAAGCCCTCGGGCTGGCGCCGCCCGGGTCCTTGAAGATCTTCTTCTGGGAGGCCGAATCGCAGCGCTCCATCCGGGAGATCCTGAAGGGCGCCGAGGCCCGGTCTGCCGGGGAGTTCTTTCTCGTCGTCGGCCCCGAGGGCGGCCTGTCGGGCGAGGAGGCGGAGCTGGCGAGGCAGGCGGGCTTCCAAACGGCCAGCCTCGGGCGGCTCGTCCTTCGGGTGGAGACGGCGGCCCTTGCCATCCTCGCCATTTTGCAGTATGAATGCGGCCTGCTCGGGGCGCTCGAGGGGAAGGATCACGATGGATAGGCACTACGGCGGGTTCTGGCGGCGGCTCTACGCCTTTGCGATCGACAAGTTCATCCTGGGCTTCATCGGCATGATCCTGTTCTTCGTGGGCACGACGGCCCTCGGGCTCGGCATTTCGCCCTACGACATGGCCGCAGACCCCGATGCCCTCATGGAACTGGGGGGGAAGGTCTTCCTGCTCTACCAGTCCGTCACCCTCCTGCTGGACATGGCCTACTTCACGTACTTCCACGGCACGACGGGCCAGACGCCGGGCAAGCGCCTCATGGGCCTTCGCGTCGTCCAGGAGACGGGCGAGCCGATCGGTCTCGGGACAGGCTTCCTGCGCTGGGTGGGCTACATCGTCTCGGCCCTGCCCATGCTGATGGGCTTCCTCTGGGCCGGCGCGGACAGGCGCAAACAGGGCTGGCACGACAAGATCGCGGGCACCGTCGTCATCAATCTCTACCAGGTCGTCGAGGTCGAGATCCCGCCAAAAAATGCCTTGACAAACCAAGGCAATTTATTTAGTTAGAGCATCTTCGAAGCAGACACGGGTCGGTAGCTCAGCAGGTAGAGCATCGGACTGAAAATCCGAGTGTCGGCGGTTCGACTCCGCCCTGACCCACCAGGAAAATGCAAAGGCCGGTTCCGCAGGGAGCCGGCCTTTTTTATGCGCCCGGGGTTGCACACGGGGAGGATCCGCTGTTTCGAGTTACATGTAACGTTATTCGGGCATCAGGCTAATACTTTTCTCGTATCACCGGTTCCTTCGTGAAAAGGTGTGCCGAAGAATCGTCGGGATCATTTACGCGTTCGCGGATTCCGATATAACTCCATGATTACAAGCACATATCACGAAAACTCCGGCGATCTCCCGGTCACGTTGTCGCCGTTCTTTACATTCCTGACGGCTGACGGTTCCACCAATTTATAAATTTTCCTTCTATTTCATAAAGTTGAGAATATGGCATGCAAGTTGTTTTCATTGATGCAATGGTTTGACCACAACAAACCCTCAGCCGAAGTCCGCGATCCGTGACCCGATGCTGATCTGCTGCGACGAGAGAAACAAGGTCATTTACGTTACGCCTGATGGGGATCTCCTGGCCGAAGAGGCGGAGTCCATGCACCGGCAGGTTCAGGAATATGCCCGGCACGACGTGGAGGCGCTCGTCCTCGACCTTGCCCGGGTCCGCACGATTGACCCGTTCGGACTCCACACGATCCTTCTGCTGTACAACCAGCTCTGCAGGAACCGGGGCGAACTGGTCATCGAAAATGCCTCCCGCGAGCTGAAAAAGCTTTTTCAGCTCATGAGGATCGAGGGGCGTCTCACCATCAGCCGGACCGGGTGGCCCAGCTAGGCGGACTCTCTCTTCGCATCGCCGGCGGACCCTGCGCTAGGCCCGCCAGGGAAGGACCGCGACGGACTCGACGGCCGGGATCGGCGGTGCGCAGCAGACCGCGAAGGACAGGAGGGCAGGAAGATGGAAAAGTGGATGGACCTTGCCCGCCACAGTCCGGGATGCCCTTACAAGGGTGTGGCGGTCTACGGCAGCGAGGCGGAACTCGCGAAATACCACTCCGGGGTTTGTCCCGGATGCAATGTCCCCGTCAAGTGGGAGAAGGCGAAGAAGGAAACGGGCCGTCCTGCTTCAGGCCCGGTCAAGACGATCGCCCTAGCCTGACTCCGGTTGACGACGACACACCGGCCGGTTCCATGGGAGCCGGCCTTTGTTCACACGTCAGCCGTCGTGATCGAAGACGTAGCCCACCGATCGGACGCTGCGGAAGAACCGGGGCCGGTGCGGGTCGTCCTCGAAGTATTTGCGGAACCGCACGATGAAGTTGTCCACGGTCCGCGTCGGCGTTTCCCCCGTGTAGCCCCACCCGATCTCCAGAAGCTCCCTGCGGGACAGGAGCTTGCCGCGGTTGACGATGAAGAGCTTCAGCAGCCGGATCTCCTGTTCCGTCAGCGCGACCTCGCCCGCCCGGCAGCGCGCCGTGAACGTCTCGAACTCGATCGTGTTGCCGCCGAATCGATAGATGGGCCCCACCGCGACCAAGCCCGCACGGGCAGGCTCGCCCCCCCCGCCCCAGGCGGCGCGCGTCAGGAGCCGCTCGACGCGCAGCAGGAACTCGTCGAGATTGAAGGGCTTGGCGAGGTAGTCGTCTACACCGTAGGCAAGCCCCCGGACCCGGTACTCGGCCTCGCTTTTGGCCGAGAGGATCAGGATGGGGAGCCTCTCGTCCTCGAGCCGGATGCTGCGCAGGATCGACAGGCCGTCGATCCCGGGCAGCATGATGTCCAGGACGATCAGGTCCGGTTTCCACGCCTTCCAGTCCCGGAGGCCCGAGGGCCCGTCGGAGGCGATGCGCACGGCGAAGCCCTTGAGCGAGAGGTTGAGCCTCAGGCCCTCGGCGATGTGCGCGTCGTCCTCGATGACGAGGATCCTCTTCTCCCCGGTCAGCTTCATGTCCCTCCTGCCGCACGGGTCACTCCGCGCTCAGCCCGCAGCGGAAGGGTCACGGTGAACACGGATCCCTTCCCCCTGCCCTCGCTTTCGGCCGTCAGCGTTGCCCGGTGTATCCTCGCGATCTGCCGGGCCAAGTAGAGGCCCAGGCCGCTGCCCCGGGCCGTCATGTCGTTTGTCGAGCCGACCTGGTAGAACTTCTTGAAGATCTTCCGGAGCTCCGGCTTCTCGATGCCGATCCCGTTGTCCTCGAACCGGATCTGCACGTCCCTCGCCCGGCGAACGAAGCGGATGTCCACTGCGGGGGCGTCGGAGTGGTTGTACTTCAGGGCGTTGGTGAGAAGGTTCATCAGCAGCATGTCGAACAGCGAGGGGACGACGGCGGCCCGCAGCGCGCTTGGTCCCGGGTCATGAATCCGGATCTCCGCGTTGCGGAACAGATCCGCGTTGCGGCGGCAGAATTGCCGGATGGCGTCCGCCGGGTCCGTCTCGACGAAATCCCTGCGAACGCTTCCGCTCTCGATCCGCGCCAGCTCCAGGATGCGGTTGATGTTGTCCAGCAGGCGGTCCACGTCCTGGATCATGAAGCCGAGGTACCGGAGACGGTCCTCGCGAGGCAGCTCGTGCTTCGCGAAGGTGTCCAGGTAGAGCTTCAGGGAGGTCACGGGCGTCTTGAGCTCGTGGGTGAAGCTGTTGATGAAGTTCCGCTGCATCCGGTAGAGCTGCAGGGTCTTCTGGTTGTAGATGAAGATGATGAAGACTCCGGCCACGATGATCGCCATCAGGATGGAGAGCACCAGGATGGCGACCCACGTCTGGACCTCGAAGAACTGCGACGGTTCGAGCTGGTAGCGCTGGATGACGGCCGCAAGCCCCGTACTGACCTCGATGTACCAGTAGATGTACAGGGCCATCGAGGCCGCCAGGGCGACGAGGGAAAACACGAAGACGAAGACGGGATGGTAGAACCACTTGAACCGGTTCACGCGCGCGCTCCAGACGGGGCGCGATCCTGCCCCGCACCCGAACCGTATAATGGGGTCCCTTCCCTGTCAACGGCCAAATCGTTTTGACGAAAACCGCGCATTGTAAAACTATTGTAAAAGCCCGATTTGCGCTTCCCTTCCCGCGCGGGGCGATGCAAGATCTCCGAATCCTCACTTCGGGAAGGAACCCCATGCACCCATCGCATCCCTTACACCCCCGGGGCCAACGGGCCCGGATCCTGCTCACCAGCGTCTTCGGGCCCTATGCGCAGGACGACGAGTACGGAAGCCGCCGCATCAACCCCATGGAGCTCTACCAGAACCAGGTGACGCGCATCCAAGGGGGCTTCTCCCTGCGGATGTTCCACCCGTCCTTCGCGCTGCGGATGCTGCAGGCCAACATCGACGCCCCGTGCACCGTCCTCGATTACCCGACCCTCGAGGAATTCACCCGCGAGATCCGGGATCACGAATACGACATCGTCGGGATCAGCTCCATCGTCCCGAACACGGCCAAGGTGAAGAAGATGTGCGAGGTGGTCCGCGGGCACCGCCCCGGCGCGACGATCGTCGTGGGGGGGCACATCGCCGCCCGCGAGGGGCTGGAGCGCATCATCGACGCCGACCACATCGTCAGGGGCGACGGGATCGCCTGGTTCCGGCGCTATCTCGGCGGGGACGCCGGGGCCCCCGTCCGGCACCCCATGGTCTACTCAGGCTTCGGCGCCCGGATCCTGGGCATCGACCTGCCGCAGAGCCCGGGGCGCACGGCTGCCATCCTGATCCCCTCCGTGGGCTGTCCCGTGGGCTGCAACTTCTGCTCCACGTCGGCCCTCTTCGGCGGCAAGGGGAAATTCGTCAACTTCTACGAGACGGGCGACGAGCTGTACTCCGTCATGTGCCAGATCGAGGAGAAGCTCCGCGTGCGGTCCTTCTTCGTGCTCGACGAGAACTTCCTCCTGCACCGCAGGCGTGCCCTGCGACTGCTGGCGCTGATGGAGCAAAACGGCAAGAGCTGGGCCCTGAACGTCTTCAGCTCCGCCCGGGTGCTCGAGTCCTACACGATGGAGCAGCTCGTGGGGCTGGGGATCATCTGGGTCTGGATGGGCCTCGAGGGCGAGGGCAGCCGATACCGCAAGCTCGAGGCCGTGGACACGCGCCGTCTCGTACGGACGTTGCAGGAAAACGGCATCCGCGTCCTGGGCTCGTCCATCATCGGTCTGGAACACCACAGCCCGGAGAACCTGGAGGCCGTCATCGACTACGCCGTGAGCCACGACACGGATTTCCACCAGTTCATGCTCTACACGCCGAACCCGGGCACGCCGCTCTACGATCGGCACCGCCGCGACGGCACACTCCTGCCCGAATCGGAGTTCACCGCCGCCGACGCCCACGGCCAATACCGGTTCAACTACCGCCACCCGCACATCCGGGACGGCCGCGAGGAGGCGTACCTCATCGCCGCCTTCCGCCGCGACTTCGAGGTCAACGGCCCGAGCCTCTACCGCCTCATCCGGACGATGCTGAAGGGCTGGAAGGCGCACGGCCGGCACCCCGATGCCCGCATCCGCGATCGTGCGGCCTGGGACGCGGCGCCCCTTCGCTCGACCTACGCCGGGGCCGTGTGGGCCATGCGCAAGTGGTACCGGGGC
>JAGPKU010000008.1 GCA_018053845.1 Syntrophobacterales bacterium | reverse complement strand
GAGACTTATCCATGGCACCGAAGCAATGGCGGACGCCGCCGGCGATGCAGATCGACGCGAAGAAAAATTACCGGGTGACGCTGGAGACGACGAAGGGCGCCATCGTCCTGGAACTCTACCCCCAGCACGCCCCCAAGACGGTGAACAACTTCGTCTTCCTGGCCCGCGAAGGCTTTTACGACGGCGTCGTGTTCCACCGGGTGATCGACGACTTCGTCATCCAGGGGGGCGACCCCACGGGGACGGGCCGCGGCGGCCCCGGATACTCCTTCGAGGATGAATGCAAAGGGAACCCCTTGAAGCACGGCACGGGGTTCATCTCCATGGCCAATGCGGGACCCAACACCAACGGCAGCCAGTTCTTCATCACTCACTCGCCCCAGCCCCACCTGGACGGCAAGCACACGGTCTTCGGCAAGGTCGTCGAGGGGATGGACGTGGTCAACGCGATCCGGCAGGGCGACAGGATGGTGAAGCTGGCCATCGCAGAGGCGTAGCCGGCCGAAACAGGAGTCGGGTATGATCGAGTTCGTGAAGAGCGCGAAGTTCAAAGGGATTGTGGCCGTCGTGCTTCTCTGCATCGTGGTCCCGCTGTACAGCTACTTCATCTCCGACACGGTCGTCACGACGATCACCGATGCCCAGATGGCCATGGTGGACGGCAAGTTTATGATCGCCACCGAGTACAGGCCCCTGGCCAACTTCGACGCCAAGTACCGCTTCAAGTTCGACTCGGGCAATATCCAGAACGACGCCATCCGGCTGAAAGGCAAGCAGGTCAAGATTTGGAAATACGGCTGGCGGATCCCGATCCTCTCGATGTACGAGAACGTGGTGAAGATCGAGGAGGTGAAGTAGGCCTGCGCAAGGCAGACGGGGAGGCGGCTCCCCGGCGCTAAAGTTCGGGGTCGCAGAGCGCGATATAGAACATGGGCCGCCGGGGATCCTTCACCGGGGCCGACTCAAGCACCGGGAGGTGTTTCATGACCGCCAGAAAGCTCGTTGCTTATGCCTTGCTGCTCTTTGTCTTCCCCGCCCTGTCGGGCTGCTGGTACGCTGCGGCGGCGGGGGCGGGAGCCTACGGGGGCTACAAGGCCAAGGAGTCGGGTTACTCGCTGCAAAACCCCGTCACGAAGGACGGCTCCAAGAAGACCGAAAAGAAAGAATCCGAGTAAACAGGGTCGCAGGCAAGACGAAACCGGCAGGGTCGACTATGGCCCTGCCGGTTTTTTGTGCAGCCCGTCCTTTTCGGTCACACGGGGTGATACCGGACCAGACCGCCGCGCTCGACGGCCCGGACCTCGCCCCTATCCACGAGCTCCACGATGTGCACGTAGGTCTCGTTGAGGGCGAGGAACTGGTCGAACTCGGGCAGGTCCTCCCCGAAGATGTCGCCGGAAACCTCGAATGCCGTCTTTTCCTTCCCCTGCAGGGCCTCGACGATGAGCTGCGTCCGCTCGGCGTGGTGCTCGCGGATCTCGTCGACGCGCCTTGCCAGGTCGGGGTAGGCATCGCCATGTGCTGGGTATACCATCCGGACGGGCAGGTCGCGGATGGCGCCGAGGGACTCGAGGAAGCTGCTCAGCGGACGGTACTCGAGCCGGAAGATGTCGGGGCTCAGGTTGGGCGTGATGTCAGGCAGGATGTGATCGCCCGCCAGCAGGATTCCTTCGCCGGGCAAGTAGAAGCACATCTGCCCGGCCGTGTGGCCCGGGGCGGCGATGACCTCTACCGTCCGCCCGCCCAGCGAAAACGAGTCGCCGGGTGAGAGCCGGCGGTCCACCCGGAAGGGGACCGTGGCCTTGCGGAAGACCGCCATCAGCTTCGCCAGGTTGTCCATGGCCTTCTGCGGCAGGCCCTGCGGCAGGAAGAAATTGCGGGCCCGCTCGACCAACTCCTCGTGGCGACTGTTGTACTGCAGGCGCATCTCGTCGGATTGCGAGAGATAAACCGCGGCTCCCGAGATTTCCTGCAGCCTCCCCGCGATCCCGCAGTGATCGGCGTGGAAGTGGGTCAGGAAGATATGGTCGATGTCCTTCGTCGTCTTCCCGAGGGTGGCCAGCTCCTCGTCGAGCACCCTGTAAGTCTCGGGGATGTTCATGCCCGTGTCGAAGAGGGCCACCTTGCCGTCGTGCAGCAGGGCGTAGACGTGCACGTGGCGCAGGCGGAAGGGCATGGGCAGGGTGATGCGGAAGAGGTCGGGCAGGATTTTTTCGATCAAGGCGATGGCTCCGAAGTCAGATCGTTAACTCGCCAGTTCGTGTCCCAGTTTCCGCGCCTTGTCCAGAATAGCCTGCGGCAGCTCCTGCCTCTCGTGCAGGGCAGCCGTGCCGACAAACAGCGTGCCCAGCGTTTTGGCGCCCAGGGTCTGCGCGGCCCGCTTCAGGCTCGCGATCGAGCGGGTGAACATGCGCCCCATGGCGGCGGGCATGGCGCTCGAGGTGACGAGCACGGCCTTGAGGCCCCGGTCCTTCACCCGCAGGGCGGGCCCCGGCTTTCCCCACGGCCAGTACGCGTAGCAGACAAGCCGCTCGATGAAACGCTGCATCACCGCCGTTACGCCGAAGAAATTGACGGGCGAAGCCAGCACGACGCCGTCGGCTGCCTCGATGCGGTCGAGGATATCCGCCATTTCGTCGTCGTGTACGCAGGCCCTTCTATTCGGCCCTGCCTCCTGGGTGCACTTGCGGCAGTTGAGGCAGAACTCGAGAGGGTGATCCATGAGGCGGATCGTCTCCGTCTCGGCCCCTTGTTCGGCTGCGGCCTGCAGGACGGCGTCAACGGTACGTTCGACGATACCGCCCTTGCGGTAGCTCCCGGTGATTGCGATGATCTTCTTTGCCATGGCGCTGCGTGCCGTCCCGTTTCCCCTCTTTTCACACTCACCCTGACCCCGTTCGATGGACTCACGGCCCAGAGTCTATCGAAGGGCTCTCCCGTCGAGGGAGAGGGAAATTACGGAAGGGAAGTTGCGTGACGATGGTGTAGCACAATGGCGGCGATTATTAAACCCTCATCTGGGGCGGGTCGGGATCGGGCCTAAAGGCCCCTCTTGCCGGTGCGGGCGAAAAAGGCTATGGAAGGATTTGCAGGCAGATTCACATCAAGGAGATCAGGACATGACCCACGCCGAACTGGTGAACATCGGCCTTCTCGTCGTCACGATGATCCTCTGGGGGACAACACCCCTGCTGGAAAAGATCGGGCTGAGGGAGGTCGACCCGGCCATCGGCGTCTTCATCCGCAGCGCCGCCGTGGTGATCCTCCTGGCCGTCTTTCTGCTCGCCACGGGCCGCATCCAGGAACTGGCGAGGGTCTCGGTGAAGAACTACGCCATTTTCGCCGCCACGGGAGTCATGGCGGGGCTCCTGGCCATGTGGACCTACTTCTACGTGCTGCGCAGCGGGATGATCTCGCAGGTGGTCCCCATCACCGCCTCGTACCCGATCCTGACGGCCGCCCTAGGGATCCTCGTCCTCGGCGAGGCGGCGACCCCCCAGCGGATCCTGGGGATCGTCCTGACGGTGATCGGCATCGTCCTGGTCAAGCAAAGCTGAGGCGGAGTGCGCCGGCCGTCGAGGGGCATCGGTCTTCGCCACTCAAGGCCGATAGGCGCGCGGCCTTTCCTCCCCCCGGAGGATCCGCAGGGCACCCTCGGCCATGGCCTCCATCTCGTCCTCCCCCGGGAAGACGCAGACGGGAGCGATGAACTGCACCTGCTGCCGGACCCACCCGGTGAGCATCTCCGAGTGGGCAAGCCCTCCCGTCAGGACGACGCCGTCAACCTCGCCCGCCAGGACGGCCGCCATGGCACCGATGTCCTTGGCGACCTGGTAGGCCATGGCCCGGTAGATCAACTCGGCCCTCGCGTCGCCCTTCTTCACGGCCACCTCGACCTTGACGGCGTCGTTTGTCCCCAGGTAAGCCGCAAGCCCTCCCTGCCCCACGAGCCGCTTTGACAGATCCTTCGGGTTCATCCGGCCGGCCAGGTCGAGCAGATCCTGCGTCGGCAGGGCCCCGGCCCTCTCCGGCGAGAAAGGCCCCTCGTTGAGCCCGTGGGTGCAGTCGATCACCCGCCCCCGGCAGTGGGCCCCGATGGTGATGCCGCCGCCCAGGTGGGCGACGACGAGGTTGACCTCCTCGTATCGCTTCTTCATCGCGGCGGCCGCCCGGCGGGCGGCGGCCTTCTGGTTGAGGGCGTGGAAGGCGCTCTTGCGCTCGATCTCGGGCAGGCCCGACACACGCGCCAGGGGCGAAAACTCGTCGGTGCTCGGCGGGTCGATCACGACGGCGGGCATGCCGTACTGCCGCGCGAGCCCCATCGCCATCGACGGCCCCAGGGCCGAGGGGTGCTTGCCGTATCGGCCCTCCATGAGGTCCTCGCACATGGCCTCGTCGATGGTATAGGCGCCGGCAGGCCCTGGACGGCCGAGGCCGCCGCGGCTGATGACGAGATCGACCTTGCCCATGTCGATCCGGTTCTTCTCGATGAACGCCCGCAGGCCGGCCTCTCGCAGCGGAAGCTGTTCACGGAGGTCCTTGAACCCCGCCAGGTCAGCTGCGCTGTAGGAGATCGATTCCTGCACGAGGCGCTCCCTGTCGCGATAAAAGGCCACCTTGGTGGTCGTGGAGCCCACGTTGACGGCAAGGATGTGTCGCGTCTTTTCCATGGTCTACAACCTCCCGCAAAGCACCACGGCAAGGGCAATCTCCGTCAGGCGGTTTTCGGCCGGGACGAAGGGCAGGCTCAGCACGACGGGGCGGCTCACCCCCATGAGAGCACAGGCCATGGGTGTCTTCCCGATGAAGACGGACAGCTCGGCCATGAGAAGCCCCGCCTCGACGTTGGGCATGAGGTAGATATCCCCCTGCCCCGTGACGGCGCTGTGCACCCCCTTGCGGGTTGCGGCCCTGCGGCTCACGGCGCAGTCGATGTCCAACGGCCCCTCGAGGGTGACGTCGCCGAACTGCCTTCGCTCGGCCATCTTCGAGAGGATCGCCGCGTCCATCGTCGAGGGGATGGCGGGGTTGACCTGTTCGATGGCGGAGAGCGCCGCGATCTTCGGCGAGGAAAACCCCAGCACGCCGGCCAGCCGGATCACGTTCTCCGTGATCGTCACCTTCTCGACGATCGTGGGGAAGCTGTTCACGTAGGTGTCCGTCGCCATGGTCACACGGTTCACTCCCGGCGGGTCGAAGACGGAGACGACGCTTGCCACCCTCTCCTTCAGGAGGCCTTTCTCCCTGTCCAGCACGGCCCCGAGGAATGGACCCGGGGCCATATCTCCCCGCATGAGGATCTCCGCCGCCTCCTTCTTCACCATGTCGATCGCCAGGGCAAGGGCCTTCCCCCCATCGGGCTCGTCGATCACCTCGAGGTGAGCCGCCGGGATCTTCTCCCGGCCGAGCCACGACGCGGCGGCCTTGCCGTCGCCGACGAGAACGGGAAAGACAAGGCCCTCCGCCATGGCGGCCGAGAGGGTGGAGAGGTCCGTTGCGGCCGTGACCGGTGCGACGACGAGCCGCTTTTTGCCCTTTGCCGAGGCCCCCTTCCGGATCTGGTCGAAGCTTGTCATCATGATGCGGCACCTCCCTTGATCCGCTCGGCCACGGTGACCCCGGCGGCGATCTCGCCGAGGATGGAGTCCCGGAAGTCCGACCGCGAGGGGATGATGACGGGGCCCCGGGAACTCATGACGAGGGAGCGCCGCCTGACGTTCTTCAGGGCGAAGTCGAGCTTCACGAGGATGTTGCCCGTGGCGAGGTTCGGGACGAGCATGATGTGGGGGAAGTCCGCCTTGCCGATATCCGTGCCGGCCAGGCTGAAGTCCGCCTTCCCCGGCGAAAAGATGTCGATGAAGGACGTCGCTTCCATCACCTCGCAGACCCCGAGCTCGCCCGCGGCCGCGGCTTTCTTCAGCGCGAGGAAGTCCCGGTACGAGGGGATGTCGCCGTTCACCTCCCGCTTGCCCGAGAGCACGCAGATCTTCGGCCTCGGGTAGCCCAGCAGGTGAAAAAGAAAGACGGCGTTGCGCACGATCTCGGCCTTGACCCGGAAGTCGGGCGTGATGTTCACCCCGGTGTCGGTGAAGCAGGTGAGATGCTCGAGACCCTCGATGTCCCACATCGAGATGACGCTCACGACCTTCCCCTTGCCCGCCTTGGCCTCCTCGCGGATGATGGCGCGGTAGATGTAGGCCGTCGGGATCTGACCCTTGCCGGCGATGTCAACCTCGCCGGAAAAGAGCATGCGGATCCCGAGATCGGCGATGGCCTGGCGGTTCGTCTCGTGGATCTTTTCCGCCTCGCTGATGTCATACTGCACCTGGTCGGCCAGCCGCTCCATCTTCTCGCGGTCGCCGATGAGCACCGGCCGGGTGTAGCCCTTCGCGGCGCTCTCCCGGACGGCCAG
The DNA here is from genome assembly GCA_018053845.1 of Syntrophobacterales bacterium. Taxonomy (GTDB): domain Bacteria; phylum Desulfobacterota; class Syntrophia; order Syntrophales; family UBA2192; genus UBA2192. The sequence goes on along the minus strand of JAGPKU010000008.1, from coordinate 50,214 downwards.
CATGAACTCCTCGTCCTCGGGCGCCAGCACCACGAGCCGCTTCGGCCCCTTCAGCGATGCCAGCCTGTCCATGTCCGCAAACGATCGGATCATCTCAACCTCCCTGAACAACGGGGTAGCGGGTTTCGGGTATCGGGTCCAGGGTTTACAAAAGGGAGTACTGCCTGGGGCCTGCAGCCTGTAGCCTTTCCTTACCGCAGGACGCTTGCGGAGATCACCATCCGCTGGGCCTCGGAGGTGCCCTCGTAGATCTCGGCGATCTTGGCGTCCCGCATCAGCCGCTCCACCTTCGCGCCCTTGATGTAGCCGTAGCCTCCGTGAACCTGGACCGCCTTGACGGCGTGGTGCATGGTCTTCTCCGTCGCGAAGAGCTTGGCCATTGCGGCCTCCCGGCCGAAGGGCAGGCCCATGTCCTTCAGCGAGGCCGCATTGCGCGTCAGGAGCCGCGCCGCGGAGAGGTCCGTCGCCATGTCGGCGATCATCCACGCAATCGCCTGGTGGCGGGCGATGGGGTTTCCCATCTGGACCCTCTCCTTCGAGTACCGGATGGACTCGTCGAGGGCCGCCTGGATCATGCCCACGGCCTGGGCGGCGATCCCGATTCGGCCGTGATCGAACCCCGTCATGGCCATGGGGAGGCCCGCGCCCTGTGCGCCCAACAGGTTTTCCGCGGGGATGCGGCACTTCCGGAACACGACTTCCGAGGTCTGGGACGACCGCATCCCCATCTTGTCGAAGTGCTTGCCCGGCACGAGCCCCGGCGCCCCCTTCGGGACGATGAAGGCGCTCATGCCCTTGCGCCCCGCCGAGCGGTCCGTCCAGCAGAACAGGATGTACAGGTCGGCAAGCGGCCCGTTGGAGACGAAGGTCTTCGTCCCGTCGATCACGTACCCGTCCCCGTCGCGCACGGCAGTCGTCGTGACGGCCATGACGTCGGTGCCGGCCTGGGGCTCCGTCAGGCAGAAAGCCCCCATGTGCTCGCCCCTGGCCAGGGGGGGAAGATATTTCTCCTTCTGTTCCGCTGTCCCGTTGGCGGCCAGCGTCGTGCCGATGATGCCCGCGTGAAACGACACGGTGAACCCCGTCGAGGAGCAGGCCCGGGCGACCTCTTCCACGACGAGGGCGTGGGTGAGAAAATCGGCGCCGGCGCCGCCGTACTCCGCGGGCAGGGGGATCCCCATCCAGCCCCCCTCGCCGAGCTTGCGGAACAGCTCCACAGGGTGGCGACTGTTCTCGTCGATCTCCGCGGCGATGGGCTCGATGTGCTTCTCGGCGAACTCGCGGATGTTTTTGCGGATGAGCTCCTGTTTCTCGGTCAGCCTGAAATCCATGCGATTCACCCTTCCGGGAATGAAATGTCGGTCATCTCCCGCGGGTCCCGGCCGCGCGGATGGCCTCGCGGACAAGCAAGGACGTCGAACGGAGCCCCTCCCTGTCGTCCTTGACGCCAAGCTTTTCTCTCTTGTAGGCGAAGCTCTCGTCCCGTTGCCCCGAGACGACGCCCGCGCCGTAAAGGGCCCCCGCGGCATGGCAGGAAGGCGCAAGCATCTCGTGGACGAGGAAGGCCCCGTGGAGGCTTGCCAGGGTCGTTTCCATCCCGAGGTTGCGGCACCAGCCGACGGCCAGGGCGACTCCCACCTTGCCCTTGAGGGCGAGGTGGCCGTTTTTCCCGAAGGTGAAACAGCGCGTCCGGTCGATGAGGCAGGCCATCGTCCCGGAGAGCCTGGAAAAGTAAACCGGCGAGGCGAGGACCAGGACGTCGCAATCGCGTATCTTTTGCAGGATGGGGGAGGCGTCATCCTCGATCGCGCAGAGCCTGTCGGGCGTCTGCTTCGCCATGCACCAGTTGCAGTGCCGGCAATCCGCGATGGCCAGGCCGCTCAGGGCCGAGGCTTCCGTTGCGACCTCTCCGGTTTTTTTGGCCTCCTGGAGGGCATAGTCGAGAAGCCAGGCCGTGTTTCCGTTCTTGATCGGGCTCGAGTGGATTCCAAGCACCCTCATCACGAGCAGTCTCCCTCCATCAGGGGTTCAGTCTGCCGGGTCCGTCGCCCGCGCGGGGCACCCCGGCAAATCTCCCCGCACGAGCGAACCCCTTCACGTAGCATCGACGCTTCTATGAGCAAAGGCGGTGCCAGGCAAGCGGCCTGTTCGAACCGCCTCGAGACGGGTAAAGGCGCAGGCGGCGCACGGTGCGTCTTGCGTACCGGAAGTTTACGGATATCAGCATCTTGGGACGAGTTTGCCCATCGTCATCCGGATGGTTTCGGTGACGGAAGACGTTGAAGTGAACAACCGATGGAAAGAGAAATCACGAATTCGCGTTAAAGAATCTTAACAGCCTGTTCGGTCTGCTTAACATTCTTCTTTCTTGAGGAGGCCCAGTTTTTTCATCTGGTGATAGAGCCCCACGCGCGACAGGCCGAGAAGTTTCGCGGCCTCCGTGCGGTTGCCCCCGGTCTTGTCCAGCACGGCCGTGATGGTTTTCGCCTGGAAGGCTTCCGTCAGTTTTCGCAGATTGAAGTCGCCCGCGGCGGGGGCCGGAGCGGCGTCCCCCGGGGAAGACGGTTGCCCCGCCGCCCGGGCTCGCCCCATCATCGCCGGGGGCAGATGCTCGGGTAGGATCCGCTCGCCGTCCTCGAGGATCATGATCCGCTCCACCGTGTTGGACAGCTCGCGCACGTTGCCCGGCCAGGCGTAGCGCTCGAGGATGAGGCGCGCCTCGTCGGAGACGCGCTTGGGGGGCTTGTGGAACTCCCGGCTGTAGAGGCCGATGAAATGCTCGACCAGGGGGATGACGTCCTCGGCCCGGTCCTTCAGGGGCGGCAGGACGATGTTGATCACATTGAGGCGCCAGTAGAGGTCCTGGCGGAAAGCGCCCTCGTCGAGGGCCTTCTTGAGATCCTTATTCGTCGCCGCAATGATGCGGACATCGGCGAAGATATTCTTCGTCCCCCCGATTCGACGGAAGCACTTCTCCTCGATCACCTGGAGCACCTTGGCCTGCAGGGCGGGCTGCATCTCCCCGATCTCGTCGAGGAAAAGCGTTCCGCCCTGGGCCAGCTCGACAAGGCCCTTCTTGAGCTTCTTGGCGTCGGTGAACGCGCCTGCCTCGTGGCCGAAGAGCTCGCTCTCCAGCAGGGTGGCGGGAATCGAGGCGCAGTTGATCTCGACGAAGGGCTGGTGGGCCCGCAGGCTGTTGTAGTGCAGGCACTTGGCGATGAGGCTCTTGCCCGTTCCGCTGGCCCCCTCGATGAGGATGGTGGAGGCGTCGTTGTCGGCGGCCCGCGTCGTCATCTCCAGGACCTTCTGCAGGACGACGCTGCGGCCGACGATGTTGTGGTAGCCGTAGCGCTCCTTGTTGCGGTAGATGGTCTGCTGGATCTCCTGCCGCAGGGTGCGGATCTCCATGGCCATCTTGATGATCGAGGCCAGCGCCTTGGGCGTCACGGGCTTGCGGATGAAGTCGAAGGCGCCCAGCTCGAGGGCCTTTTTCGTGGAGTCCACGTCGCCGAAGGCGGTCATCATGAGCACGATGGGGTCGGGATGTTCCTGCCGCAGGCGCTCGAGCACCTCGAGCCCGTTGATGTCGGGCAGCCGCATGTCCAGCAGGATGAGGTCCACGTCCCCGAGCCGGGCGGCCTCCAGGCACTCCCTCCCGTCCTTCGCAAGCCTCACGCGGTACCCTTCGCTGACCAGGGCCTTCTCGAGGGTCTCCCGGATCAGCTCGTTGTCGTCGGTGATCAGAACGGTGTGCGTCATGGGCTTGCCTTGCTCCCCGCGACCGGCAGCAGGACCTGCACCCGCGTGCCCCCCTCGGGGCCGTCCTCGATGAAGATCGACCCTTCGTGGGCCTCCACGATCCGGTGGCAGTTGGAGAGGCCCAGGCCCGTGCCGTCGGGCCGCGTCGTGAAGAAGGGGTCGAAGATCCGGTCGCGGATCTCCGGCGGAATCCCCTCCCCCGTGTCCTCGACGGTGATCCGCACGCTGCCGCCGTCCACCGACGCCGTGCGGATCGTCAGGCGGCCAGCCTCCTTCATGGACTGGATGGCGTTCAGGGCGACGTTGATGACGACCTCGCGCATCGCCTTGCAGTCCATCGAGACGGGAGTCGCCTGCGGGCTGCACTCCAGGCGGAGTTCGATCCGCTTTTTGCGGCAAAGGCCGGAGAGGAAGTCGGCCACGTCGGCGATCAGGCGATTGACGTCGGCGGGCTCCGGGTACATCTCCCGGGGCTGGGCGAGGTTCAGCAGCTCGCCGATGATGTTGTCGATCCGCCCGATCTCCTCCATGGATTTCGCCAGCAGCCCCCGTTGCGGGTGGTCCGGCTCGAGACCGTCGCTCACCAGCTCCATCGTCGCGGCGATCCCCATCATGGGGTTTCGGATCTCGTGGGAGATGCCCGCGGCCAGCTGCCCCACCGCGGCGAGTTTCCCCATCCGCTGGATCTGCTCGCCGATCCGTTTCTTCTCCGTCTGGTCCTTGAAGAAGTACAGGGTGCCCGCTTCGCGGCCGCCGTCGTCCTTCAGCGGCGACACGGTGACCTCCACCGAGAGTTGCCGGCCGTCGCGACCGGCGGTGACGAACTCTTTGGTCCCGCTGACGGGATCGCACAGCAGATCCGCGAAGACCCGAAGGCCCGGGTGGCCGCGGAGGGCCTTTTCCGCCCGCTCCCCGAGGATCCCGGCCGGGTCCACGCCGAGGATGCGCGCCGCCTCGCCGTTGACGGCGGTGATCGTCCCCATGCGGTCCACCGTGAGGATACCGCTGGGCGAGCTTTCCAGGATGCTCTTGTTGAGATTGCGCTCCGCCATGAGCTGTTCGTGGAAGCGGCTGTTCTCAATGACGATGCTGGCCTGGTTGGCGAAGATGGTGAAGGCCTCGATCTCCGATTCCGAGATCCGGGCCCCGTCGCGGGGACGGTTAACGCCCATGCAGCCGATGATCTTGCCCTTCACGGTCAGCGGGGCGTAGACGATGCTGCCCCGCTTGAGTTTCTCCGTGATGCGGCGGTCGATGTCGGTCGCGCGGGCATCGCCGTGGGAATCGGCATAGTGGACGACCTCGCCGCTCTTGACGACCCGCGTCTCGATGCAGTCGTGCCGCTCGAGGTGGAAGGGCTTGCGGTAGGCCCGCCTCTCGTTCTCCTCGCCGAATCCCCGGACCATCCGGCAATCGAGGTGCTCCCGGTCCTCGTTGATGAGAAAGAGACAGGAGGCGGAAAAGCCGAGTTCCCTCTCGGCACTCTCCAGGATGGAGCGCAGGATCTCGTCGAGGCCGACCTGCTGCGTCAGCAGGGTCGACAGCCGGAAGATTGCGGCGATGGTTCGGTTCTTTGCCTCCAGCTCCTTGACCTGTGCACCCATGGCATGAATCCCGCCGCCGCGGCGGCGCAAAACAAAAAACCCCGCCTCTTTCCGGAAAGCGGGGTTTCGAATGTCCCTGTTGCGGAAGCTACCGGATCACCCCACCTGGGTGGTAAGGAAGATCTGGAGGCTCATCTGCTGGATCTGGTCCTGCAGCTCCTCGATCTGGTCGATGTGCCGGTCTTCGTCCTTGAGGATCTTCTCGAGGATTTCGCGCGTTGCGAAGTCTTTGACCTCGCCGGCGAGGATGATGGCATCGTTGTAGGACTTGATGGCGCCCATCTCGAGGCCGCGGTCGCCGGCCAGTTGCTTGGGCACGTCGGCGCCGATCATCATCTTGTTGTACTTGCTCACCGTGGGCGTCCCCTCGAGGAAGAGGATGCGTCCGATGAGGGTCTCGGCGTGCTTCATCTCGTCGATGGCCCGTTTCTCGAAGTGCTGGTGGAGCTTCTCATAGCCCCAGTTGTGGGCCATCTCGGAGTGGACCATGTACTGGTTGATGGCGGTCAGTTCGTCTGCGAGAAGATCGTTCAGGGTTGCGATCAGCTTGGGATTTCCTTTCATATCGTTCCTCCTTCACGAAGATGATGGGTGGAATTGACGCTCCATTATAAACAAAAAAACAGGAAATGCGACGGATATTATCCATTTATGCGTAAATCCGCCGTGCGGTGCCCATGGCACGATGTTTGCTCACTTATCGGGCATCACTTCCCATTTGCGCGGCCCGGTGTCATGGACAAGCTGAAAATCCTGATCGCGGAAGACAACAGCTTCAGCCGGAAATTCTACGACACCTACATCTCGGAGACGGTCTTCGCCAAGCAATTTGCCGTCAACGGGTTCGAGGCCCTCGAGATCTACGGCAACTGGAAGCCCGACATCGTCCTGCTCGACCTCATGATGCCCGTCATGAGCGGCCAGGAGGTCCTGCAGAATATCCGAGAGGTCCGGAAGGACCTTGCGACCACCATCATCGTCTCGTCGCTGTCCTCCCACCGGGACGACGTGGCGACGTGCGCCCGTTACGGGGTGCAGGGCTACCTGGTCAAGCCGCTCAACCCCAAGGAGATCAGCCGGACCCTGCTCGATCTCTACCTGAAGGCCAACCCCAGGAAGGCCGCGGAGATCGAGCCCCTCCTGCAGCGGCTCTAGCCGCCGGTGTTCCTACGGACTCACTTCACCAAGGCCATCATGGTCGTCTGCATGACCGCCACGAGCGTCTCCTTGCCTCCGTCGCAAGCCCAGACCTCGCCCGAGCAGACCGTCAGCGTGCGCCCCGCCTTGATCACCCGGCCGATCGAGACGAACCGTTCCCCCTTCGCCGGGGCCAGGAAGTTGATCTTGTTCTCCACACCCAGCACCTCCGAATTCACCGGCATGAGGGTGTAGGCGGCATAGCCGCAGGCATTGTCGGCGATTGTGCTGAGGATCCCCGCATGGACGAACCCGTGCTGCTGGGTGACGGCCTCGCTCCAGGGAAGCTCGATCCGCACCTCCCCGGGGCTGATATGGGCCAGGGTGGCGCCGATGGTCTTCATGACCCCCTGTTGATCGAAGCTGGATCGGATGCGGGCTTCGAAGTTCGGATCGCTGGGATGTCGTTGTTTCATGCCTTCATCTCCCCTTGATTTCGAGGGTGACCCCCGTCAAGGCATAGGTCCCTCCTTCCCGGGATGTGCGCCGATCCAGCACGCTCTCGCGCCCCGTCACTGTGCCCAAACGATGCTGCCGAACATCTTGTCCGAGCCGAGCTTCTGCGTCTTCAGGTACTCCTTCCAGCGCAGATCGACGATGGCCCGGAAGGGCGAGGCGTTCCGAAAGTTCGCACCGGCCAGGTGGGCACCCCTGAAGTTGGTGCTGTAGGCATGCGCGTCCGAGAGGTCCGCTCCGCCCAGATCGGCTTCGACCAGGACGGCCTTGTTCAGCATCGCCCCCGCGAGGTTGGCGCCCGAGAGGTTCGCCCGGTTGAGCTGTGCAAACTGCAGGTCCGCCGACGAGAGGTCGGCGCCCTGGAACCGGGTCTCGTTCAGTTCTGCCTCCTGGAAGTCCGCCCCGGGTAGGCGGGTCTCGGTGAAAACGGCCCGCAGGGCCTTCGCCTTTCTCGCATTGGCCTTTTCGAGCCTCGCGCCGGTGAAGTCCGCGCGGGTCATGTCGGCACCCTGCAGGTTTGCATGCTCGAGCTGTGCCTGCCTGAGCATTGCCTCGCCGAGGTTGGCCCCGGCAAAGTCCGCCCGACGCCCGTATCGGTCGCCTTTGACGTTTACGAAATCAAGTTTGGCGTAACGCAGGTTGGCCGAGACGAATCTCGCCGACAGGGCCTCGGCACTTTTGAGGACGGCCCGTTCCAGGCTGGCGCCGGTCAGGTCCGCCTCGTTGAGGTACGCCCCCTCGAGATCGGCCCTCGAGAGATCGGCGCCCCTGAGATTCACGCTCGACATACGGGCACCTCGGAGATTGGCCCCGTCGAGCCTGGCACCTTCCAGATTGGAATCGGAAAGGGTTGCGCCGGCGAGGTTCGCCCGCGACAGCGCAGCTCCCCGCAGGTCCGCTTTCCAGAGCCTGGCGTCGCCGAGATCGGCGCCCGTGAGGTTCGCCCCTTTCAGGTCGGCCCCCTCCAGATTGACCCTCTTGAGGTCGGCCCCGCAGAGCTGCGCCCCCGCGAGGTTCTTGTCCTGCCTCTTCGCACGGCCGTACGCCGCCTCGTCGAAGCAGCTGACCTTGGGGGCAACCGCCCCGGGGGTGGCCGGTCCGGCTTGCGGGCCCTGGCCGGGCTTCGCCTTGGGTACCGTAATCGTCGGTGCCGGCTGGTCCTTCTTCGGGCCGGGCGGTTGGGCGACCTGGGCCGCCGAAAACCCTGAACCCGCGACGACGAAAAGCACGCAGAGGATCAACGGAAAAAGCGAACGAGTCATTGCCGAGACACCTCCCAGAATGAATGAAATCATCGATGTTTAGCACACATGGAAGACAGAGGAAAACTGTTTTTTTCCCCGTGGGAGATGACGCGGGCCGCAGGCCCTGCACGTTGCGGGCGCTCTTTCACCGGCGGATGTGGCGCTCCCAGAGGGCACGGGTGTCGACGGGCTGCATCTGCTCGCTGTACTTGGGGTTTTTCCCCTCGAAGTGGACGTAGTCGTAGGGCTTGCCCTCCCAATATTCGCCCGTCGTCGTGTTCTTCGTGCCCCAGCTGTCGCTGCGGTAGACGGTGCCCCCTTCCATCGAGGAGATCCAGTCCTGCTGGCCCCGGATGTAGCCGGTTCGCTGGTAGTCGATGTAGTCCATGCTCTTCTGCCGCTCGTCGTAGGCGGCCTGCATCATCTGCCGGATCTCCTGGGCATTGCGGGTCACCATGGCCGAGGTCTGCTGCTGCATCTCGCGCAGCCTGCGGGCCCCCTGGGCGATATAGTCCGACGCCCAGCGCTCGTTGATCCTGTAGGAACCGAGCATCTGGGCGAAATGGCCGGCCCAGGGACCGAAGCGCTCTGTCGGGGCCGTCACGGTCAGGTGGCGGAAGCTCCAGTTGGTCCCGAGACGCGAGCCGAAGGAAATGCCGAAGGTGTATCCGCGGGTCGCCCGTCCCTCCCTGCTCGTGAAGGTGTAGATGAGCTCCTCGACGGTGACAGGGCCTGCCGTGTAGACCTGACCCATCTGCCGCGCCACATCGGAGCGCGGGATCACCTTTTCGTAGCGCATGTTCGAGGCCAACCCGTAGCGCGCCGTGATGAAGTGCCAGGCCTGGTTCGGGGCGAGGTAGGGCGAGACGAGGATGCTCGGGTGGTTGACCCGCATCTGGGGGGTCACCATCTCGACGTTTCCCGAGATGAAGGAGTAGCCGGCGGGGTCCCCGGCGATGAAGATCCCTTTTCCGTGGTCCTGGCACTGCCACCCCTGGGGGATCAGGAAGGAGGCCGAGCCGTCCCTCAGGCGGTAAGGCGTGAGCTGTACCCTCACGGGCGCAGCCGTTGCCGACGCCGGGGCGACGGCACCCTTCATGACACGGATGTTGGAAAGAACGGTGAGCAGCGAGGGCCGCATCGCAGCGAGCTGTCCCGCCGGGGCCTCGATGCGGGCACAGGTCGCCTCGGCGCCCCGCAGGGTCACCCACGACCGGAACTCGGTTTTGCCCTTCTTCGGAGGCGAGTAGTTGCCGTCGAAGACAAGCGTCGAGCCGTCCCGGGAGGCAAAGGCGCTTCGGATTTCGAGGTCCCCTGCCGCGCGGCCGAGCTTTGCCGCTTCACGCTTCGCCAGGCCCGATGCGTTTTCGCCCTCCAGGGCCCCACCGATGGAGAAAAACACGGCGGACCGCCCCGCGGGGTCCGACGCGGTGACCAGGAGGGACAGCCCTTCGGCGGATTCCTTCACCTTCCACCCCTTCGGCACGTAGAGGACGAAGGAGGCCTTGTCCGTGACGACCTTCTGCATCCCGAGTGCCGGCGCCGCGGCCCGCGCGCCCCTGCTTGTCTGGGCCATGCCGGTGCCCGGTGTGAACGCCGCCCCGAACAGGATCAGGACGGCAATACACAGCGTGCGGCATGCATTTGTCCGAATGTGCATGGCGGCCCCCTTTCGGCGTCATCTCGGCGGACTATCCCAGTTCAGCACATTTCACGCAACCGTTCGAAAAAAAAGGATATTGGAAACGACAGGCCGTTATGGAACAGCGAAGGATCCTTCACGACAGAGGCCTCTCAGAGGGGAAATGCAGGGCAATGACTTGATTTCAAAAGGCATTTTGCTGTGCCGCCCCCGCGGCACGGCCGATGCTCTCCCCGGAAGACAACAAGGAACGAGGTCAATGCAGAAGGACGCAACGATCAAAAACGTGAGGGCCGAAAGATGAAGATGATCAAGATGCTTTTCGTGCTGTTCTGTCTCCTGGCCTACATGTGGGCATTCTCCCTGCCTGCGAAGGGACAGGATTTTCAGCCGCGGAACGTTTCGTTTTCGAGCGCCGCCGCGAACACCTCGCTGCCGTTCAAGGCCAGGGTCGAGAGGAACAGCCCTGTCTATGCCGACCGGCACATGACCGTGAAGATCGCCGAGGTGAAGGCGGGTGAGCAGGTGACGGTCCTGGAGATCAGCGGCGCAGCCTGCAACGGCCGGCCCTTCACCCTTCTGGTTGCATACACCGACAAGGGCGGAGCGGAGCGCGCGGGCTGGTTCTACGGCACCCTGCACGTGAACGTCCCCAACTGATCTTTCGGGGGGTCCGAGGCCGGCCTTCCCCGGTCACACCGGTCAGCCTCGGGCCCTCGCCTCCCATTTCGCCTGGACGTCCGCCGGCTATCCCCTCGATCCCCTCACAGATCTCCCCGCAGCCCGACCTGGCTGCACGATGCGAAGACTACTAAGGTGTTCCTGGACGATCCATGAACCGCAGGGCGGCGTACCCGCCGAAAATCTGCAGGGCGATGCCGGGCAGCCCGATCCGGAAGTCGGCAAGCGCCGCCGACAGGGACCCGGCCAGGAGCCACTCGACCATCCCGCCCGCAAGCTGGTAGCCCAGGACGGCCATCGCAACGGCGACGAAGGACAAGCCGAATCGGCGGGCAAGGACGGAGGCGATGACGGCCAGGAGCACGGACTTGGCGAGGATGACCGCGAGCATGGCCTGGGGGGGCATCCCGGTGAGTACGTGGTTGGCAAGGGGAGAGAGCACCGCCGTGGCGAGCCCTGCCGCCAGGCCGAACCGCCAGGCGGCGATCAGGGTGAAAAAGTAGATGGGCAGCAGCATCGGACCCCCGCCCGGCACGAGGTGGCACAGGGCGGGAAAGACGACATTGCCCGCAACGAACAGCGCCGTGTAGAGATAGAAGCGGGCCTCCCTGACCGAGAGCGGTCTGGCGGCGGCGCCGAAGGCAGGACTGGCTGCAATCGCCATGGTCATCTCCTTTCACTGAAAGCGGCTGGGAAGTAATGTTGTTTCTATCGAAACGAGCGTTTCCTGTCAAGGCCTTCGGCGGCCGAAGCGCCGCGCCCCGCTCCACAACCTCCCTCCCCCGGCCGTCATCCCCGTTTCACCGCGCAAGCAAAGAAGGCAGCACGGTGATGAACCACGGGAAGACGGTCAGGGTGACCAGCACCGCGAGCAGGGAATACAGGTAAGGAAGGCACGCCTTCATGACACGCTCGATGGGCACCTTGGAGATGGCGCTTGCCACGAAGAGGTCCAGGCCCACCGGCGGCGTGATGCAGCCGATGGCCAGGTTGACGACCATGAGCACGCCGAAAAACAGGGGGTCGATGCCCAGGGTCCTGGCCACGGGCAGGAAAATCGGGGTCAGGATCACGACCGCCGCCGAGGCGTTGACCATGGTGCCGGCAACGAGCAGCAGGATGTTCATCGCAAAGAGGAACAGCAGGGGCGATGTCGTCACGGAGACGACGAACTTCGCCACCTGGTGCGGGATCTGCAGGTTGGTGATGAGCCAGCCGAAGACCGTGGCGGCCCCCACGAGGAACATGATGACCGTGGTGCCGATGACGGCCTGGAAGATGATCTGGGGGAAATCCCTGAGCTTGAGTTCCTTGTAGACGAACAGGCCGACGAAGATCCCGTAGACCGCGGCGACGGCCGCCGCCTCCGTGGGGGTGAAGATGCCGCCGTAGATGCCGCCGATGATGATGACCGGCGTCATCAAAGCGAAGAAGGAGTCCTTGAACGACGTGAGGACGGCGCCGAACGAGAAGGCCCCCTCCCCCGCGAGGCCCCGCTTCCGGGCGAAGTACCAGCTCACGGCCATCATGGAGAGGCCCATCATGATGCCGGGGATGAAGCCGCCGATGAACAGATCGCCGATCGAGGTGTCGGCGATGGCGCCGTAGACGACCATGGTGATCGAGGGCGGGATGACGATGCCCACGGTGCCGCTCGAGGCGACGATGCCGGTAGCCCAGTCGCGGTCGTAGCCCTTTTTCTCCAGCTCGCCGATCATGGTGCTGCCGAGGGCGGCCGTGGTTGCGGCCGAGGAGCCCGAGATGGCGGCGAAGAACATGCCGGCCACGGACACGGTCTGCGCAAGCCCCCCCGTGAAGGCCCCGACGAGGGCCTGGGAGAAGCTGACCAGCCGCGAGGTCACCCCCCCCGCCGACATGAAGGCGCCGGCGAGCATGAAAAAGGGCACCGCCATGAACGAGAAGGAGTCGATGCCCGAGAACATCATCTGGGAGACCATGACGAGGGGGCGGTCCATGAAGAAGAAGATGATCGTCGCGGCCGACAGGCACAGGGAAAACGCCACGGGCACGCCGAGCGCCGTCAGGAGCAGAAACAGGCCGATGAGGACGTATTCCATGCCGGTCTACCGCCCCTCCCCGCCCGGGCCGGAAAATCCCTTGACGATCCGCACCGTGTCCTTGACGAGGTACAGCAGCATCAGCGCGCTGCTCAGCGGGATCACGGCATAGACCCAGCTCATGGGGATCTCCATGCCCGGCGAGATCTGGAAGGTCATGACCCGGGTCATCTTGGCCCCCTGGAAGAACAGGATGAAGATGAAGACGTATCCGCAGAGGTTGATCAGGACCTCCAGGGCCTTCCCGACGGCCGTGCCCTTGAAGTGGTTGGGCACGAACTGCACGGCGAGGTGGCCCGACTCACCCATGATGAGGGCCGAGCCGATAAAGGTCACCCAGACGAAAAGGTAGCGGGCCAGCTCCTCGGACCACTCGGGCGTCCAGTTGAAGACGTAACGGCTGATCACCTGCGCGAAGATGACGACGAGCATGACCGACATAGCCGCGACCGAAAACCAGTACAGGACCGATCGCAGCCCCTTGAACAGCCTCTCCAGCATGGCCGGGTCTCCTCGAATCGAGGCCCGGGCCGAAGCCCGGGCCTCGCACGAACGGGTTGGCGGTTACTTTTCCAGGGCTCTCACCCTGTCGATGTTGGCCTGGCCGACGGTGGGGGCGAGCTTCTTGTAGACGTCCTTCGTGGCCTCGACGAAGAGCTTGCGGTCCACCGTGGTGACCTTCATCTTGCCCGTCGCCCTGATCTTCTTCCAGAACTCCTCGTCCTCCCTCTCGGCCAGCTTGCGCTGCCAGGCGATGGATTCGTTGGCCGCCTGCTGGATGATGGCCTGCTGCTGGGGCGTGAGCTTGTTCCACGTGATCATGGAGATGAGCATGGGCTCCGGCGCGTAGGCATGTCCCGTCAGGGAGGCGTACTTCTGGACCTCGAAGAAGCGCTTCGTGTAGATGTGGGCGCTGGGGTTCTCCTGCCCGTCGACGGTGCCCTGCTGCATAGCGGAGTAGAGCTCGGAGAACGCCATGGGGGTGGGGGAGGCCCCGAGGGCCTTCATCATCTCGATGTAGACCTTGTTGTTCATGACGCGGATCTTGAGGCCCTTCATGTCGGCGGGCGTCTTGACCTCGCGCACGTTGTTGGTCAGGTGGCGGATGCCGTTTTCCATGTAGCCCAGCATCTTGAGACCCTTGGGCTCGAGCGCCTTGGCCAGGTCCATGCCCACCGTGTCGAGCGCGGCGAAGGCGTGCTTGCGGTCCTTGAACAGGAAGGGCATGTCGAAGAGGGCCATCTGCGGCTGGAAGGTGCCCAGTTCGGCCGTGCTCGTCAGCGTCATGTCGAGGGTGCCGTAGATGCAGCCCTCGATGAGTTCCTTCTGCGCGCCGAGCTGCGACGACGGGAACACCTTGACCTCGATTTCCCCCTTGGATTTCTGGGCGACCAGCTTAGCGAAGTAGTCGGCGCCCTGGCCGTAGGGGTTGGAGGGCTCGGCGATGTGGCCGAGCTTCAGCACGACCTTGGCCGCCGGGGCCGGGGTCGAAAAGGCAAACACGATCATCAGGATGCAGAAAAAGGTGAGCAATCGTTTCATGGGTTCTTTTCCTCCGCGGAAATGGTATTGAGACTCCGGAGATCCCGGGGCGGGTATCGGCCGGGAGGGGCTTCCCGGGCCCCGTCGGCCCTCACGTTTCTGAGGGTATCTATCACAACGGGCCGCCTTTTTCCAGCGCTCCCCGGGCTGCAACCCGCTGTTTCCCGAGGGCGTCGGTCACGCGCGTCGGGCGGTGCGCAAAGCAGATCCGGCAGGCCCCGCGGATGGTCCCCACGAGACTTGCCGCGTCTTCCCGGGTGCCGGGGCCGATCCGATGACCCATGGAGACTGATCAATCGACGATGAAGAGCCTGGCGCCCGTGGCGGTGGACGAGCGGTGCGGCTCGGCGTCGTCGGCCACCTGGTAGCTCATGCCCGGCCCGAGGACGAACACGCGGCCGTCGGCCAGCTCCGTGTGCAGCTCCCCCTCGAGGCACAGCAGGATGTGCCCCTTGCTGCACCAGTGATCGGCACGATAGCCCGGCGAGTACTCGACCATGCGCACGCGGATACCCCCGAAGGTGCGGGTGCGCCAGGTGGCGACCCCCGCCTCACCCCTGTGTTCCGTCGCCTCCACCGCCGACCAGTCCGTCGTCCCGAAGGGGATGTCCGTCATCTGCATGCGAGTTCCTCCCTGGAAGCCGTGATCCCTTTCATCCGGTGCGTTCGAGGCCGGTCAGTCTATCGGTTTCGGGTATCCGGTCTGGACGGACCACTGCTGGAGCTGGATGAAAAGCTCCTCGCCTGTCGCGCAAAGTTTGCCGCCCGCGGACAGGGTCACGCGGACCGTGACTTTCCGATCCTGGATCTCCATGACCCTGGCCCTCAGCTCCAGGGTCTCCCCGAGCGGCGTCGGCCTCAGATAGTCCACTTTCAGGGATGCCGCGACAAAGCGCGCAAGCGGCTTTTCCCCGAGGGAAAACCCCTCTGCGCGCAATTTTGCCGCCGATGCCGTCGCGGCGCCGTGGCAATCGATCAGGGAGGCGATCAGGCCCCCGTAGGCGAATCCGGGAACACCGCCCGAGTGACACGGCTCCGGCACGTAGTGGCAGACGCACTCTTCGCCGTCCCAGTAGCTCTTGATCCGCAATCCCTCCGGATTGAGCCGCCCGCAGCCGTAGCAGTGCGCAAACTCGTCGGGATAGTGGTCCTGGATGGCCTTGTCCGGCATCGTCCTCTCCTCCTTCGGGGCCGGCTCGTTTTCGCCCTCCTGCCGATCACCTCTCTCAGCTTCCCGCCTGCAGCGTCACGGCGACCTCCCGCTTGGCCCCCTCCCGGATCACGGTGAGCCTCACGGTGTCGCCCACCTTGAAGTCGTCCAGGCGGGCATAGAGCTTGCCGACGTTTTCGACGGCCTGCCCCTCGACGGCGGTGATGATGTCGCCCGGGATGAGGCCCCCGTCGGCGGTGCGGCGGGCACCCTGTAATCCCGCCTTCTCGGCGGCCGAGCCTGGGGCCACCCTCAGGACCAGTACCCCCGACACGCCGAGTTGGGCCGTGGCGATCCGGTTGATCCCCTCGTCGACCTCGATGCCCAGGGCGGGCCGGATGTACTTCCCCCTGGCGATGAGCTGGGGCACGACGCGGTTGACGGTGTCCACGGGCACGGCGAATCCGATCCCGGCGCTGGCGCCCGAGGGGCTGTAGATGGCCGTGTTGATGCCGATCAGGCGCCCCGCGGAATCCAGCAGCGGCCCGCCGGAGTTTCCCGGGTTGATGGCGGCATCCGTCTGGATGAGGTGCTCGATGGTGACCCCGTTCTCCGCCGCCAGCGACCGGTCCAGGGCCGACACGATGCCCGTCGTAAGCGTCCAGTCCAGGCCGAAGGGGTTGCCGATGGCGAAGACCTTCTGGCCTACCTTCAGGTCGTGGCTCGTCCCCAGGGGGACCGGCGCAGGCGCCTTGAAGCCGACCCCGATGAGCAGCACCGCCAGGTCGTGGGATCGGCTCGCCCCTACCAGGGCCGCCTTGTAGTCGCGGCCGTCGGCCAGGCGCACGCGGGCCTCCGAGGCACCCGCGACGACGTGGAAGTTGGTAACGATGTGCCCCCTGTCGTCCCAGACGAACCCCGACCCCGTGCCCCGCGGGACGGTGAAGATGTTGCGCGTCCAGAAGTCCCGGACCTGCTGGCTCGTCGTGATGAAGACGACGGACTCCCTGGACCTCTCGAAGAGCTCGATCGTGGCCTTCTCGTCGGCGGCCAGGTCCCCCCGCGCCGCCACGGTGCGCGGGGCGGCCGCCTTTTCGGACTGGAAGAGCCGGCCGACCCAAGGCACCTCGCGCCACAGGTAAAAGACCGCCGCCGCGATGAGGGCAAGCCAGATCAGACGGGTGAGAATGGCAGAACGCTTCATGCTCACAAACCTCCGGGTCAGGCCTGATTATTGACATTCCGAGGCACTCGGGGGTCGGTCTTGCTTTTTTTATCTCCGCTTAATCCTTCTTTGTTACCTTCACCATAATGCTCTTGCAGCACTCCGCATTCTTGATCAGGAACGCGTCGGGCTTTTCCTGGATCTGGTACTGGCCGTTGGCCTCGATGACGAGGTCGTCCTTGGTGAGGCCGTCGGTCTTGTTGACGATCATGAAACGCCCGATGGGGATGCCGCCTTCTTTCAGAACTGCCATGGTCTTTCTCCTTTCAATATCGTTTATTTCGTTCTTTTCGTTTGTCTCTTGTATTCCGACCGGGAGAGTGTCTGAAAAATATATAACGGTGCCACGCTCTGAGCCTGTCGAAGAGCTCCTAAGAAACAGCCCGAATCGGTCGAACTAAATCCCCCTCGTTCCCCCTTTTTCAAAGGGGGAAGATTTTAGACTCCTTCCTTTGAAAAAGGAGGGCTGGGGAGGATTTTGCGGAGGCTGTTTCTTCCATCGATAACCCCGAACGAAATCGGGGTCTGTTGCTCGCAATGACTCTCTTCTCCTGTCACCTGCTACCTGTCACCTGCCGCCTGATCCTGCTAGAGCAGGATCAATCCCGTCCACACGACCTTGTCCTGCACGGGAAAGCGCAGCAGGGGCAGGCCGACGTTTTCCAGCGTTCCGATGACGTCGATGCCCATGGCCTCCATGGAGGGCCTGGCCCGGAAGGGGTGGCGGCAGTGGCCCTCGGGCTCCATGACGATGCAGACTTCGCACAGCCTGCAGCATCCCCCGATGAGGCCCGTGGCGAAGCGGTAGCCTGCCTCGAAGCAGAGGCGCTCGCCAAGGTTGATGAGCTCGTGCAGCACCCTCGCGGGGTCGAAGACGGCCTTGGTCCTGCCCTTTGCTTTCCTGTGGAGGGGCACGCTCAGCTGCACGAGCAGAGCCCTGTCATAGCGGGCGAGGGCATCCCGGAAGTCCATCACGGACGGCAGGTAGGGAGGGCACATGAGGTTCTTGCCGTAGGAGTCGCAGATGGGGACCTGGCACTTGAGGCGCACGCGCTCGTCGACGATGACGTCGGCGGCCTTGATGACCCGGACCTCCGAGGCACCCTTCTTCTTGAGGGTGTCGATGACCTTCCCGAGGCTCGGCGCCGGTTTTCTCACGGGCTGGTTCGCTGGTTTCTTTGATGGCTGCTTCAAATGGCGTCCTTTCAAATATGGACCCTGAATCCTATATTTTCACTCCGTAGCCGCTCTTCGTCAGTTTCTCGCCGCCGTTTTCGGTAACCAGGAAGACGTCCTCCACCCCCACGACACCTTCGCCGGGGAAGGTGAACTTCGGCTCCAGGGCGATGACATTGCCGGGCATGAGGACCGACTTGCTGTTCGGCGAGATGACCGGCGGCTCGTCCAGCTCCAGGCCGAGGCCGTGGCCGCAGAAGCCGGCCTTGTCGTTTCCGAAACCCATGAAGTGCGGCAGCAGTTTTTTCTTGTCCGCAAGCCTCTCCGCCTTCAGGTAGAGCTCGCTCACGGCGACACCGGGGTGGATGTCCCCGGCCAGGGCCTGGAGGATCTCCAGGGACTCGCGGTAGGCGCTCTCCAGCTTCTCGGGAAGCCGGCCCAGCGAGAAGGTGCGCGTGATATCGGCGTTGTAGCCCCCGACGGTGGCGGCCATGTCGACGATCACGGGCTCGTTGCGCCCGATGAGCCTGTGGCCCGCGCCTGCGGGAAGGGCGAGGCTTGCGCCGTGGCCGCCCTCCGTCGTGTCCACGAAGGCGGGATCGGCGGCGGCGGCACCGGAGACAACGGGCCCCCAGTAGCATTCCGCATTGAAACCCCGCATCCGGACGTATCCCTGGTGGCCCCTCGCGCGGGCGGCCATCTCGATGCGGGCCGAAAGCTCGAGCTCCGTCATGCCTTCCCGGAGCGACTCTCGGGCCACTCGCATCATGTAATCGCCCATCTTCGCCGCCTGGCGGACGATCGCGATCTCAAAGGGGGACTTGACGGACCGGATTCCCTGGATCATGGGCGTCACATCGACGATCTCCCCCGGCTGCAGGGCCTCCAGGTAGCGGGCGTACTGGTTGAAGGGCAAGACATCCAGCTCCATCCCCAGGCGCTTGACCTTCTTGTAGCCCTTGTCTGCCAGTACGCTCGCAAGCTCGCGGGGGCTGCGCGCGTTGAAAAGGTGCTCTAGGGGGGTCTCCGAGCGGACACGGTTGGGGTTCTTGCGGATAAAGAGGATGGGGTGCCCGTCAGCGGGCACGAAAAGCCAGCCCTGGGGGACGGTGCCGGTGAAATAGAAAAGATCGGCGTTCTGGGCGATGAGCGCCCCGTCGATCTTCGCCGCGGGCAGACGCGCCTGCAGGGCCTTGATTCGGCGGTCGAGTTCCTCCTTCGGAGTTCTCTGCATATGCCCCCCAGGCAGGGTATCAATTTCAGGGAGATGACGAAAATCCCCCTGCATCCCCCTTTGCGACCGGGGGCGCATCCCGTCAGGGTGCGCAACCGTCCCGGTTCGTTCCTTACCGAGCCGCCCCGCGAAGCGGATCTGGGCGGCAACGGGGGAGGTCGTGAGGAAGAGGATTATTTCCCCTCACCCAACCCTCTCCCGCGAGGGGAGAGGGTATCTGCAAAGTTAAAATTCGATGCCGGCCCGTTCCTTGATGCCCTGCGAGTAATGGTGCTTGACCTCCTTGACCTCGCTCACCGTGTCGGCCAGGTCGATGATCGCCTTCGGGGCATAGCGGCCCGTGAGGATGACATCGACGCCGGCGGGCTTGTGCTTGAGCATGGAGACGACGCTCTCGACGGGGACGAGGCCGAAGTCCATGGCCACGTTGATCTCGTCGAGGATGACCATGTCGTATTCGTCGGAGAGGATGGCGTTGCGCGCGAGATCGAGACCCTGCCGGGCAAGCTCGACGTCCACGGGCGCGGGATTTCCCCGCATGACAAAGCTGTCGAGACCGCAGAGGCGCACCGTGAGGTTGGGCAGGCACTGCTCGGCGCAGAGGACCTCGCCGTACTTGCGGCCCTTCATGAACTGGATGATCAGTACTTTTTTGCCGTGGCCGATGGCGCGGAGGGCCTGCCCGAGGGCCGCCGTGGTCTTGCCCTTCCCGTCGCCCGTAAAGACCATGATCAGGCCGCGGTTGTACTTGGCGAGGGTTTCTTCGATGGGGTCCTTGGTCATGGTGGCCTCCGGAAGACAGGGTTCAGGGGAAAGAAGAAAATCCCCCTGTGTCCCCCTTTGCTAAAGGGGGAGTTTCTGAGGAAATTCAGATGAAAAAGCCCGGGAGGCCGGTATCCGACCGTCCCGGGCTGTCAATCCATCAGTTAACGGCCTCGATCACAGGCACCCCTCCAGGTACCGCTTGGCGATGTCCTCGGCCACGGTGTAGGGGTCGACCTCCTTCTTCATGACCTTGTCGATCATCCCCGCCATCTCGCCGCTGCCGATGAGCTTCTGGAGGACCGGCTCGAGGATGCTTGCCCGGATCGCTTCGTTGAGTTCGACCGTCGCCTTGCGGCGCATCCGGTCGCCCAGGATGTCCTTGTCGATGAGGTGCTGGTGGTGCTCTTCGATCTTGCTCGCGATGTCTTCGAGCGCCTTGTTGAAGCCCGTCGGCTCGAAGGCGTTTTCCACCTTCATGATAGGCGGCCGCCATCCCCCCTGGAACGTGGACGGCGGGGCCATGTCGAGCATGGCCATCAGCTCCCTCGAGAGCTTGGAGGAGCCCTCGCGGTCAGCCTTGTTGACGACGAAGATGTCGGCGATCTCGAGGATCCCGGCCTTGATCGCCTGGATCTCGTCGCCCATCCCCGGCACGAGCACGACCAGCACCGTGTGGGAGTGGTTGATGATGTCCACTTCCTGCTGGCCCGTGCCGACGGTCTCGACGATGATGATGTCCTTGCCCAGGACGTCCATCACGTGGATGGCGTCGCCCACGGCCTTGGCCAGCCCGCCCAGGGCCCCGCGCGTGGCGAGGCTACGGACGAAGACGCCCGGGTCCTCGGCGTGGCGCTGCATGCGGATGCGGTCGCCGAGGATGGCGCCCCCCGTGAAGGGGCTCGTGGGGTCCACGGCCAGCACGCCGACGGTCTTGCCCTTCTTGCGGAAGCAGTCGATGAGGCCGTCGGTCAGCGTGCTCTTCCCCGCGCCGGGCGAGCCGGTGATGCCGATGACGTGTGCCTTCCCCGTGAGGGGAAAGAGATGCTTGATGGTGGTCTTCGCCTCGGGGATGCGATCTTCCAGGTTGCGGATGAGGCGAGAGGCGGCGCGGATGTCGCCGCCCTTGATCTTTTTTGTGGTTTCCATTCCGGATGTCCTTACCTAGTTTCTCGGCTTCACGTTGGTGTTGATCCAGTTGATGATCGACTCCAGCGTCGCGCCGGGCGTGAAGATCGCTTTCAGGCCTGCGTCGTACAGAATCTGGAAGTCCTGGTCGGGGATGATCCCGCCGCCGATGACGGTGACGTCATCGACGCCCTTTTCCTTCATGAGCTTCGTGACCGCGGGATAGAGGTAGCGGTGGGCCCCGGAGAGGCAGCTCAGCCCCAGCAGGTCCACGTCTTCCTGGATCACCGCCGACACGATCTGCTCGGGCGTCTGGTGGCAGCCCGTGTAAATCACCTCGTAGCCGGCATCGCGGAAGCAGCGGGCCAGCACCCTGGCGCCGCGGTCGTGCCCGTCGAGACCCGGCTTGGCAACCATCACTCGCAGTTTTCTCTCTGCCATTGTCGTGTCCCCTCCTTCCTAGTAGAGTCCCGGATCGCGGTATTCGCCGTAGACCTCGCGGTAGACGTCGCAGATCTCCTGCACGGAGCACAGGGCCTTGACGGCCTCGATGCAGTAGGGCATGACGTTCTCGCCCTTCTTGCAGGCCTGCCTGAGGTCGTCGAGGCACTTCTTGACGGCCTTGCCGTCGCGCTTGCGCCTCACGGCGTTGAGCCGTTCGATCTGCTCGGTCTCGACCTTGTCGTCGATCTCGAGGAAGGGGATGGACTCCTTTTCCTGGGAGACGTACTTGTTGACGCCGACCATGATCTTCTCGCCGGCATCGATCTGGCGCTGGAACTTGTAGGCCGCATCGGAGATTTCGAGCTGAGGGAATCCCTTCTCGATGGCCGCGACCATGCCGCCCATGTCGTCGATCTTGTGGATGTATTCCCAGGCCTGCTTTTCCATCTCGTTGGTGAGCGCCTCGACGAAGTAGGAGCCGGCCAGCGGGTCGATCGTGTTGGCCGCGCCCGTCTCCTCGGCGATGAGCTGCTGGGTGCGCAGGGCGATCTGGACGGCGAAGTCGGAGGGCAGGCACCACACCTCGTCGAGCGAGTTGGTGTGCAGCGACTGGGTCCCGCCGAGAACGGCCGCCAGGGCCTCCGTCGCGGTGCGGACGACGTTGTTGTAGGGCTGCTGGGCGGTGAGCGAGCAGCCCGCCGTCTGCGTGTGGAAGCGCATCCACCAGGAGCGCTCGTCCTTGGCTTTGTACCTCTCCTTCATGGCCTTGGCCCAGATGCGGCGGGCCGCCCTCATCTTGCAGATCTCCTCGAAGAAGTCGATGTGGGAGTTGAAGAAGAAGGAGAGCCTCGGGGCGAAGGCGTCGACGTCGAGCTTCTTCCGACGGATCACGTCCTCCACGTACTCCATGCCGTCGCGCAGCGTGAAGGCCAGTTCCTGGACGGCCGTGGAGCCCGCCTCGCGGATGTGGTAGCCCGAGATCGAGATCGTGTTCCATTTGGGAACCTTCAGGGTGCCGAACTCGACGGTGTCGCTGATGAGCTTCACGGAAGGCTCGGGCGGGCACATCAGGGTCTTCTGGGCGATGAACTCCTTGAGCATGTCGTTCTGGATCGTGCCGCCGATCTTGGTCAGGGGGATGCCCTGCAGCTCGGCCGCGGCGCAGTACATGGCCCACAGAGCCGTCGCCGGCGGGTTGATCGTCATGGAGGTCGTGATCTTGTCCAGGGGGATGCCCTTGGTGAGGACGAGGAAGTCTTCAAGGGTGTCGATGGCCACGCCGCATTTGCCGCACTCGCCTCGGGCCTTCGGGGAGTCGGTGTCATAGCCCATGAGGGTGGGGAAGTCGAAGGCCGTGCTGAGGCCCGTCTGGCCCTCCTTCAGGAGCAGATGCCACCGGGCGTTCGTGGTGGCCGCATCCCCCATGCCCGAGAACATGCGGAAGGTCCAGTACTTGCCGCGATAGCCCGTGACCTGGTTGCCCCGGAGATAGGGATACTGCCCGGGGTAGCCGATGTCCCGCTCGAAATCCATGTCCTTGATGTCTTCGGGGGTGTAGAGACGTTTGATGGGAAGATCGGAAACCGTCGACCACTGGGCCTCCGGCTTCTGGTCGGGCCACTTGGAGACGAGTTTCTTGACCTCGTCCTCCCAGCGCTGCCGCATCCTGCTGGACGACTCGAGAACTTCTTTTGCGAAATACACGTTTCCTCCCTCCTTGTCCGTGAATTTTTAAAGATTTAAGCCATATACACTCCTTGAAACGTTATAAACCCTGACGAACCCGTATAATATAGACCCAATCGTTCCCGTATACAAAATCCCCTGTTTTGTCAAGCGAAAATACGGCGATTTTGCCCGTATGATGGGCCTTTCAGGGCATGGAGCCTCTCGAGGCGTCAGGATGGGGAATCGGGGTTACAAGAGGGGTTCCGCCCGGGCGAACGGGCCTCGATTCGGCGATGCGGATCAGACCTCGAAGAGCCGCCGGGGAGTCCTGGTCAGGATCTCGTTGCCCCCTCTGCCGACGAGGACCATGTCCTCAAGTTTGACGACGCTGCCTCCCTCCGTCATCATGTGCATGTCGAGGGCGACGACACAGCCCTCCGGGATGGAAGAGGCGTCGTGCTCGGAAAGGATCGGGGGCTCGTTGAGCTCCAGGCCGATCCCGTGGCCGAGGATACGGGAGGCCTTGCCACCGCCGAAGGACATGAACTCCCTGGACCGTCCCAGGTCGTCGGCCTTCCGCCGTGCCATGCGGTAGACATCCCTGCCCGTCATCCCCGGCCGGATGGAGCCGATGAGATGGTCGGCGACGGCCTGGAGGTCGTCATAGAGCGCATGGATGGCCTTGCCTGCTTCGCCGAGGCAGTAGGTCCTCGTCTGGTCGGCATGGTAGCCGTCGACGAGGGTGGGGATGTCGACGACGACAGTCTCGCCCCGGCCGATGGCCCTCCGGGAGGGGCCTGCGGGCACGGCGGGGCTCAGGCCCACGCCCGTGATGGTGTAAACGACGCCGCTGATTCTCGAGAGGTTGGGCCCGGCGCCGATGGGCCCGCTGCTCATGAAGAAGTCGGGCTTCCGGATGAAGAAGATCCCCTCGTGCCCTGCGAGGCGGTGGGCGTTTTCGACGGCGGCGGCCAGCTCGAGTTCCGTGACCCCCTCGCGCAGGGTGGACAGAACCGCCCCGTGGCCCGCGTGGACGGCCTCGCAGGCCCGGCGCAATCTCTCGATTTCGCCTTGCTCCTTCGCCTTGCGCTGCGCCAGGGTGACGGCGGAGATGTTGACGAACTCAATGCCGGGGCAGGCCTGCCGGAGGGACTCGAACTGCTCCGCCGTCAGGATGTCGAGCTCGGTGCCGATGCGTGCGGGCTTTGCTTTGAGGCGGTTCTGCAGGCCGTCGAGGATCTTCTCGAGGCGCCTCTCTTCGGCGAGCTTCTCCCGCCCGATGAAGACGTCCTGCACGGCCATGTCGAATCCGCTTCTCACAAAGAGGGTGTAATCGTCGGGCGTGACGGCAAGGCA
Source organism: Syntrophobacterales bacterium (assembly GCA_018053845.1). Taxonomy (GTDB): domain Bacteria; phylum Desulfobacterota; class Syntrophia; order Syntrophales; family UBA2192; genus UBA2192. Next base: position 25,868 of record JAGPKU010000008.1, on the reverse strand, counting down.
GGCCGGCTGGGCCGTTCCCGTATAGTAGAGGATGTCGCGGGAGTAGATGAGCAGGGCGGTGTCGATTTTCGCCTCAGCCAGGCGCGCCTGCAGGGCCCTGATCCGGTGGTCGGTTTCCCTCGTCGGCGCATCGTTCATCTCGGACCCCCGGGCCGGGTTTCTGCAACGGGCCGTCACCGCCCTGAGGCCTCTGCCGGCCTGCGGCGATTATAACCCTTTCGTCCCGCAAAATCACAAAAAAATCGGCGCCCGGCGGTCGTTCATCCGGGGGCGCCTTTGCCTGCCGACAGGGATGAACCCGATAATCCCCGCCTGCGGTACCCGGTGAACTCCGGGATCGCGATGCTGGGGAGCATCGGGCGTGCCGCCGGCCGAAATTGGATTCTTCTTCCCATCGTCCGGCTGGAAGCATGTCCCCGATTGCTTCGATGCCTGTTCCTTACAGGCTGTCGTACCGGGCCTGGATCTGCTCGGCGCTCAGCGTGTCGCTGCGGATGATGACCCGGTCGATGACGCCGTCCCACCCGAGGTTTCCGTACCCCGCGTTGTACTTCTCGGCAAGCTGCGCGCCGATGATCAGGCTGCCGGCCGTGTCGCGCACCCCGCCCGTCGTGTTGGGCGTCTCGTCGTCCAGCACCCCGTTTACATAGAGGCGAAGCGTCGTCTCGTCCCAGGTTGCGACGACGTGGTACCACTGCCCGGGCTTGAGATCGAAGCTGCCATAGACGCCGATCCATCGGCCGTCGTCGCCGGTGATCATGAAGAGCAGCCTCGCATGGGAGCCCTCGCGATACCACAGCTGCAGTCCCCAGGCCTCGTCGCCGAAGTCCCTTCGCTCACCCTTGTGCACGATGCCGGCATAGGGGTGAATGCCGTCCACGCGGAGCAGGACCTCGACGGTGCCGTTTTTCCGGAGGGTCAGCTCGTCGCGGTCGGGGGCGATCACGTAATCGAGCGTCGCGGGGTCGCCGTCGAAAAGCAGGGCATTCATGTTCCCCTTGTAGCCTTCGACAGCCGGGGCGTCGGCAATCACATACTGGCGGCTCTCGGCGGTGAAGCCGATCCACTCCGCCACGATGGCCGGGTCGGGCAGGACAGCCACCCTGTAGGAGGCCTTTGTGCCGTCCTCGGCAGTCACGACAATCAGGGAGCTTGCGGTCAGCCTTGCCGCCCTCGTCCGCCCGTCGGCCTCGCAGATCTCAAACCGCGCACCCGGCGCGACCACGATCGCGGCCTCGAGTACATCGACGGTCGTGCCGAAGGGGATGTTGACCAGTGACTGGCCCTGCACGTCGCCGATCGCCGAGGCGAGGGAGGTATCGCTGCTCAGGACGACCGGCTCTGCCTTCTCTGAGGCAATGGTCGGCGGGCTGCCCGAACCCGAGCATCCGAGCATGAGAAGGATCAGCACGACGATGATCGGTTTGCATGTCTTCATGGCTTCCTCCATGTCGATATCCCGTTTTCCTTGCGACCACCCCAGGAGCACGAGGAATGCCGAGAGGGCCATAAAGAACAATATCATTAGATATCAATGCTTTATCTAAAACAGGCGGGCCGGGACCGGCCCGTCCGGCGGCACCTGAACACATCCATTGAGGCCGCGGACATCACCATAATCCAATTATTTCAAGATATTGAATCGGATATGCCGTTTTGGCGCAGAGATAGATTGGATACCGGTGAAACGGCAGAGCAGGGGGAGAAGAGAAGGTCGGTCAGTTCTGTCCGAGGACCGTGACGAGATTCTCGAAGAGCTCCTTCTGGGTCTTGTCGGCGAGCCTGCCCTTGATGAGGTTCAGGGCACCAAACGGGGTCATCTTCGGCCGGTAGGGCCGATCCGAGGTCAGGGCGTCGTACATGTCCGCCAGGGCGCAGATGCGCGCATAGACATGAATCTCGCCCCCGTAGAGCCCATAGGGATAACCCCGCCCGTCCTCCCGCTCGTGATGCTCGAGCACGATGAGCTTGCACTCGGTGGTCAGCTGATTCGTCTCCTTGAGAATGTCGAACCCGTAGAGGGGGTGCCTGCGCATCTCCGTCAGCTCCTCGTCGTCCAGCAGGCCTTCCTTCATGATCACCCCGGGGTTGATCCGGGTCTTTCCCAGGTCATGGAGGAAAAACCCGATGCCCAGTTCGCGCAGGTCGTGGCGGTCCGACCGGCCGAAGTATTTCCGGGCGACCAGAAGGGACAGGACCCCCACGTTGACAGAGTGGGTGTAGGTGTACGCGTCATAATCCCGGATGGCGAGAAGGTAGCGGCTCAGGTGGTCCACTTCCAAGATGCAGTCGATCACCTCGTAGAACCCTTCCTTGGCCTCGCGGATCGACTCCTCGTCGGGGGTGCTCTCCATGAGCCGCTGCATGATCATCGTCGAACAGGCCTTTACCGCGGCGGCCCTGCAGTCGGGGGCGACACCGCTGTCGTGCAGGGTCTCCTGGAGTTTCGGAACAGGGATGTCCCCGGTCACGGGCTCAACAGGGCAGGCCTCTTCGACGATGCCCCGGGAAAGATCGCTTCGGGCGAGCGCCACGCTCACCTGCTTGACCCCCCAGTGTTTCATCTTCTCGATGTCCCGCTGCGAGCTGAGGATGAAGCGGCTTCGGATAAAGGGGTGCCTGAACCACGACCCCGGAATGGTCACCTGCATCCCGACTTTCAGTTCACTTACGGGGACTGACTGTTCCATACAACACTCTCCGGATGCGATACGGTCGGCCGGCGGAACCCGGGAAAAGCGACCGATCCCGCGCTCACCGGTTCCTCCATGTTCCCCTGGCCTGCCCGAGGACACCTCTCTCCTGGACGCCCGTTGCGGTGATCTCCACCTCGCTTCCCGCCACGGCAAAGCTCAACCTGTAATCGCCCGCATCGGTGCTGACGGAGGCAATGATGCCGTTCAGATCGTTCGCGTCGGCCTCCGGGGTCATCAGCCGGATGGCGTACTGGTTCGTGAGCCTGTTTTTCGCCTCCGCAACGGCCTGCATGGCGGCCCTGTTTTCGGCCTCCGCCTTGAGGCCCATGAATTTCGGCGCAGCCACGGCGCTGATGACCCCGATGATGACGAGAACGGCGATCAGCTCGATCAGGGTGAAGCCCCCCTGGCTGCGGCGCCGGACTATTTGGGAAAACAGGTCCATCAGGTCCCTCGGACACACTCGTTTCGTCACTGTCCGCCTCCCGAGCACGGACGATACCACGTGGCCGCCGTGCAGCCAATCGTAAATAATCAAATGAATTCAAGCTATTGAAAATCGACCAGGCGCGGAGGGCCTCTCCGGGTCAGATGCGGGGGACGCCCCATTCCGGAACAGTTTCTCGAAAAGTCCAATAATCCAGATACTATACGGTTACTATGCCGTTTTGGCTCGGGCCGAAATGGCAATACGGACCGGGCAATTCAGGCTTGACAAAGAAGTAGCCATTGTTACTCTTAGGACAGGTTTACTTCCGGTTGTGCATTCTCCAGGGCAGACTTCATCGGAAACCGTTTAACCAATTCCCGTAACCTCGATTGCTGATCAGTTTCCGGCTTGGTGACCCGATCACATTTTGCGGTTGGATTCATGGCTTCCTTCGTCGAGATGTCCGCAATCTCCTTCATCTTTGCCTCGGCATCGGGGCGGGTAAACAGCTGCTGGATGTCTTTGTCATGCCGAGATGGCAGGCGGGATTTTCGGAGCTGGCGGAGCTGTCGACCCTGTGGATGGGCTATGTGTGGCTGTCGAAGTTCTCGGGCGGCTGGGCCATCGGGTGTCTGGACGAGGGCGATGTCATCAACGTGCTGGGCCTGGGAATGGTCGTCCTTTCCGTAATCCTCTTCGGCAGAAGGATCGGCCGGCTCGATACCTGACCCGTTCCGTTTCCCGGGCATAAAAGCGCAAAAAAAAGAGGCGGGGGGTGCCCGCCTCTTCCCTTGCTCCTTCCGTTTTCCTGTCCTTCAATCCCGTTCCATCTCGGTCTTCCACACTTTCCAGACGTTGCCGACCAGGTCGGGCCCCGGTTTGAGCGTGAGCTTTCCGGGACGCCAGCCGGAGGGAGTGGCCTCCGTTCCGCCGCTGTTGCGCACGTGCTGGAAGGCCTGCACCTGGCGAATGCTCTCCGAGACGTTTCGCCCCACCGGCGGGGTCAGCACCTCGTAGCCCTGGATCACCCCGTCGGGGTCGATGATGAAGCGGCCGCGGGTCTCCACCCCGGCCATGTCATCAAAGACGCCGTAGGCCGTCCCCACCTTGCCCCCCACGTCGGAGAGCATCGGGTAGGGAACGACCCCCTTCTTGACCATCTTGGAGATCTCGTGGTCCACCCACATCTTGTGGACGAAGACGCTGTCGATGCTCATCGTGAGCACCTGGACCCCGAGTTTCTCGAATTCCGCGTATCGATCGGCGACCGCCGATATCTCCGTTGCTCAGACGAAGGTGAAATCCCCCGGGTAGAAGCAGAGAAGCACCCATTTGCCCAGGTAGTCCGAGAGATGTACGTTGATGAACTTGCCCTGGAAATACCCCGGCGCCATGAAATCGGGCGCCTTCCTGCCGATCATGATCATGGACCTCACCTCCTTTTTAGGCTCCGTCGCTTCAGTTGGTTGATCCCCTGGAGGCTCCTCGCCGACGAGCCCCCCTGTCGGCCTCGCACAGCCTGCCTTGATTTCCTCTTCGACCAATGGGTCCACCTCCTTTCTTCAGATGATGTATTCTAGACGGCCGGGCCGCGCTCCGCAAGGGACTTGTCATCCCCGGCCGTCTCCGGGGATCACTGCGGCCTGTCCGCCGGAAGCTCCTCGCCGAGGGCGAGGCGGCAGAGGTCACTGATCATGTAGTTCTTCATGCCCGCCTCGCGGACCTTCTTGTTGAGGATCGTGAAGCACATCGGGCAGAGGTACACCATCGCCTCGGCCCCGCTGGCCTTCGCGTCCTCGACGTTCTTCACCCGGAAGGGCTCGTAGTTCTTTCCGCGGGGGAAGAGCTTGAGGCCCGGGCCCGCCACCTCCACGCCGCAGCACAGGGCATCCTCGCCCTCGTACTGCCGCTTCATGCGTTTCACGCCGACGAGTTCGAAGATCTCGTCGACGACGGGGTCCTTCTCGGGCGTGTAGCGCGAGGCGCAGGGCCGCTGGTAGGCGACCTTCATGTCGAGCTTCTTCAGGCTCCCCTTCTTCTCCTTCAGGACGTCCCGGAGGTGCTCGAAGAGGTGGATCGGCTTGAACGGGATCTTGATCCCCAGCTCGGGGGCGATGCCCTTGATGGCCGCGTAGCAGTCGTCGTGCAGGAAGACGATCTCCTTGGCACCGGACTTGGCCAGGTTGTCGATCATCCCCTGGAGGCGCTCCCGCAGGATCGACTCGTCGCCCATGTGGGAAAAGAGAACGTTGCAGAAGTAGTGCTTCCCCTTGAGCAGGGGGATCGTCTCGAAGATCTGCCCCTGGATGGCCCAGGGCATATTGCCCTGCATGACACAGATCGACATGACGCGCTCGGCGGGCTTGACCGGTTTCGGTTCGCCCTCGGGCTTGAACCGCTCCGCCATGTCGGCGCGCAGCTTCGGGTCGGTGAAATCGCCCGCCTCCTCCATCCGCCTGATGATGAGATCGAAAGGCCGGGCATTCGTCGGGCAGTACTCGTCGCAGGCCATGCAGGTCACACAGTCGTAGATCCAGTCGGACTTCTCGCCCGCAACGAGCTTCCGCATCGCCGCCGACCCGCTCTCCTTGTCGAAGTCCAGGTACTTGCACCGCGCCAGGCAGTCTCCGCAAAAGTCACATCTTTCCTCGTGGAACATGATCTCTCTCCCTTCCTCAGTAGAATTCCAGCATTGGATGTCATTCGGATTTCACGGATCCGGTCTCCACGCCGAAGCGTCCGTCGTCCCGGGTGTGATCGAGCTTTCCGACGTTGTCCTGCAGCCAGCCGATCCTCACGTCCTCCGCCCCGTCGAACTGGGGGACGTAGGGCTTGATGTCCAGCAGGGGGGTGCCGTCGACGATGTCGACATTCTCGACCCGGAGGGCGTTCTTCTCGACCCCGAGCAGGCGGACGACCGAGATCCCTATCGCGTTGGTTCGTGCGGGGCTTCTCGTCGCGAAGACCCCCCGCTCGACACTGTCCATGTAGGGTTTCACCCTCAGCATCGCCGGCTTGGCCGTGTGGAAATGGTAAATCAGGATGACATGGGAAAAACCGTCGAGGTCCTTCAACCCATCCGCCAGCCCGGGATCCAGTTCAACCCTCCCCACGACGCCCTTCGCGGCCGCCGGCCGGATCGGAACGCCTTCGGGGGACGCAAACGGGGTGCGGATGACCCCGATGGGCCGGTAACGGATCTCCTGCATCGCCTGTTCAGCCTTTCCGCGTTTTCCCGACGGCATAGTCCCGCAGGGCCTTCTGGAGGGCCCGGGCCGCCAGCAGGGCGCAGTGGCGGTCCTCCTCGGGCATCCCGCCGAGATACTCCGCGATGGCGCTCTGATTGATGTTCAGGCAGCCCCGCAGGGTCCTGCCCCGCGCCATCTCGGCCGCGGCGGCCATCGACGCGAAGGCGGAGATGCAGCCGTCGATCGTAAAGGCGGCATCCTCGATCTTCCCGTCGGCCACCCGGAGAAAGAACTCCACCGTGTCGCCGCACTCGCCCGTGAGCATCGCGTAGCCGTCGGGCTTTTCGATGCGGCGGTTGTTCGTCGCGTCCGTCCCGAGCCTAATCAGTTTCTCCGAGTAGCGCCTGCCGGTCCGCTGGAAGAGCATCTCCAGCAGCGCCCGTATCGTTTCCGCGTCACGTTCCATCGAGACAGGGACCCTTCCGACCGGTCGTGCTTGTTCTCATCCTTAAGCACAATCGGCCCATGAAAGCAACCGGGCCTGTGCGATGTCGGACGGCATCGAGGGTCCCGCCTCGATCACCGATCGCAACGGCCCTCCCCGCCGCAGGGCGGCCGACCGCATCGTTCGTCCCGTCCGCAACAGGTGCGACCGCCCGATGGACCCCGGCTTCGGCCGACGACGCTCCGAGAGAGGACCCGCTTCATGTCATCGCTGTCGCACATCCGGCAGGTGACCGGCTGATCCCGCCCGCTGCCGTTGATCAGGAATTCCGACAGCTCGCCGCAGTTCCCGCATTGATACTCGTAAATCGGCATGGTTGCGCACCTTTGATCCGACAGCATCTCAGAGGGAGGTCACGATCTTCCTCACGATCTCCTGAAATGCCGCCGCCGACGGCGAGTCCTTCTGGGACTGGACAAAAGGGAGCCCCCGGTCGGCCATCTCGACCAGATCCGGCTCGAAGGGGATCCGCCCCAGGAAGGGGACGCCGAGGTCCTTCGCGGCCTTCTCGCCGCCGCCCTTCTTGAAGATCGGCGTCTCTTTGCCGCAGTGCGGGCAGACGAAGCCGCTCATGTTCTCGATGATCCCGAGAACGGGGATCTTGAGCTGGCGGGCGAAGAACACGCTCTTGCGCGCGTCGACGATCGAGACGTCCTGGGGGGTGGTCACGATCACGGCCCCGCTGACATTCGGGATGAGCTGGCAGGCGCTCAGCGGCTCGTCGCCCGTGCCGGGCGGCGAGTCGACGATCAGGAAGTCCAGTTCGCCCCAGTTCACCTCCTCGAGAAACTGACGGATGGCGTTGGCCTTCATGGGGCCGCGCCACACGATGGGGTTGTCCGCGCTGGGCAGCGCGAAGGCGATGCTGGCCGCCTTCAGGTTGGGCAGCACCCGAACGGCCTCGATGCCGTTTTCGGACCCGACGAGGCCCCGCCCCTCGACGCCCAGCATCTTGGCGATGTTGGGTCCGTGGAGGTCGATGTCGAGAATGCCGACCTCCCGGCCGGCCCTCGCCAGGGTGTAGGACAGGTTGACGGCCACCGAGGTCTTCCCCACCCCGCCCTTGCCGCTCATGACGATGATCTTGTGCTTGATCCGGGACATCCGGTCCTTGAGCTGCTTGTCTTCGTCCCTCGGTTCTTGGATCTGGATCGGTTTCATGGGTTGATGGTGTCTGACTCCTTTCTGAGATTTCCTATGACGGCCGGCGATCCTTGCCCGCCGGTTCGGAATCGATCTTTTCCCAGACGGCGCGGATCGCGGCGGCGACGTCGTCCTGCACGGTCTCGACGTAGGGCCTGGCCTTGATCAGGGATGCCGCCACCTGCTTCGAGAAGGGAATACGCCCCAGGAGGCTCACCCCTTCCGAGCACAGTTCTTCGATATTCCGGCTCTGCTCCGGGTTGATGTCCCACTTGTTGATGACGATGCCTGCGGGGATGCGGAAATGCCGGGCCAGTTCGATCACGCGGCGCGCGTCGTGGATGCCCGACAGGCTCGGCTCCGTGACGATGACGGCAAGGTCCGTGTCGGTGAGCGAGGCCAGCACGGGGCAGCCGATCCCCGGGGGACCGTCGATGATCACGTAATCCAGATCGAGCGATCGCGCAATCGTTTTTGCCGCTTCCCGGATACAGGCCACGAGCTTGCCGGAATTCTCCTGGGCGATCCCCAGTTTCGCGTGGACGAAAGGCCCGTAGGCCGTCTCCGAGCGATACCACTCACCCGAGAGATGCTCCTCCATCACGACGGCGTCGACGGGACAAATGCGGGCGCAAAGGCCGCAGCCCTCGCAGGCGAGGGGGTCGACGGAAAATGCGTCGACGCCCTCCTCGGTCGCGTCGAAACGGCACAACTCGGCACACTTGCCGCAGCCGATACACAGGGCCGGGTCGATGCGCGCCGTTTTCCCTCCCCGGAATTCGTGCGTCTCGACGATGCGGGGATTGAGCAGAAGGTGCAGATCCGCCGCGTCGACGTCGCAATCCACCATGACCTTCCTCGACGCCAGGGCGGCAAGCGACGCCGTGAAGACGGTCTTACCCGTGCCGCCCTTGCCGCTGATGATGACGATTTGCTTCAGCATGATTCGCGATGTCCTTGAAGAGGGCACGGAATGGATTCGCGTAGCCCTCGCTGTGGTCGACGATGTTGAGCCCCCGGGAGTACAGCTCCGCGATCGTCCGGTCAAAGGGGATGCGCATCAGCACCGGGATGCCGTTGTCCCTGGCATAGGACTCCACACCGTCATCGCCGATGTCGCAGCGGTTGATGACGAGCCCGTGAGGGATCCCCATGACCCGGAGGACCTCGACGGCAAGGATGAGGTCGTTGAGCCCGAAGGGGGTCGGCTCCGTCACCAGCAGGCAGTAGTCACTGCCTTCCAGGGCATTGATCACCGGGCACGAGGTGCCCGGGGGCGCGTCGATGAGGGTCGTCCGGGTCCTGTCAATGTGCTTCTTGACCTGCCGGATCAGCGGGGGAGACATGGCTTCGCCGACATGCAGACGGCCGTGAACGAAGCGGATGGCCCCAGCCCATCCTGCTTCGACTGCGCCGATCTCCCGGTGAACCTCACGGACGGCACCCTCCGGGCAAAGGAGGAAACAGGCCCCGCAACTGTGGCACAGATTCGGAAAGACAAGAACGCCGCCCTTGAGTCCGGCCTTCGGGGGGATGACGGCGAGCGCGTTGAAGGCGCAGACCTCCGCGCATTTCCCGCAGTAGGTGCACTTCTCCTCATTGATCTCGGGCACCATGACCCGGGCCGGGGTCTTCTCCGTGAGCTCGGGCTTCAGGAAAAGATGGGCGTTGGGCTCCTCCACGTCGCAGTCGAGAAGCTGGACATCCCCCAGCACGCGGGCCAGGTTGACCGCCACGGTCGTCTTGCCCGTCCCGCCCTTTCCGCTTGCGACGGCGATCACCATGGCGGCTGTTCCCTCACCATGGCTGTCCCGCACTCGGGACACTTCACCGTGTAACAGGGCACGCCGGGTGTATGGGGAGCCTTCGTCCCGCAGTTCGGGCACAGGCAGTTTCCTCCGGGGCCGGCACCTGCACGGGTGCCGCCCATGCGGCCTCCGCCTCCGCCTGCACCGTGCCCTCCGCCTCTTCCGCCGCCCGCGCGGCCTGCGCCGCCTGTCCCGCGGCCGCCTCCCTGTCCTGATCCTTTTCCAATCGGCATGGCTGACCTCCTGTGCCGTCTATCGCATCCCCGACTTTGCGCCGGCCGTGGCACTGTCCGCCTTCCTGTAGGCGCCTTTCTTGAAATTCTCCACGGCCTCGCGAACCGTCCCGGACGCCCCCGTGTAGATGTCGATGCCGGCAGCCTGCAGGGTCTGATACGCGTTGGGACCTACGTTTCCCGTCAGGACGGCCCTGGCGCCGCGGGATGCGACCAGCTGGCCCGCCTGGATGCCGGCACCGCCCGCGGCACCGCCCGCGGCGTTGTCGACGGCCTCGAAGCGCATCGTCGCCGTGTCCACGAAGAGGAAATGACGGCATCGGCCGAACCGGGGCTCCACGTTCGAATCCAGGGTCTTTCCCTCCGACGTGACGCAGACCGTCCCCGTTTCCGCCGCGCCGATCCCTGCCGGCTGCGCGGGTTGCCCGCGCCCGGCCTGGGCGTCATGGTGAGGATCCCCGTGGGGGTGATCGCAGGCGCTCGGACCGGCCTCGAGCGTTCCGGCCAGGAACGCCCGGATCACATCATCGACGGGCCCGCTCACCCCCTGCACGGTCTTGATGCCCAGCTGTTGAAAGATATCCTCCGCCCGGGGCCCCATCCCTCCGGTCAAAACCATGTTGACACCCTTTTCGTGAAGGAATCGGGGGATGAAACCGGGCTGGTGGCCCGGGTTCGGAACCGTTGCCCTGGCCGTGACCCTTCCGTCTTCGACGTCGATCAGCGTATAGGCCGGGCAACGGCCGAAGTGGGCGGCTACGAAATTGCCGTCTGTTGAGATGGCGATCTTCATTTCTCGAGACACTCCTTTCAAGCGGGATGGGGAGGCCCCTTCGCGGAGGGGCCTCCCCTCAGACAGGCGGATTCAATCTGCCGCTACTCACTTTCGCCTTGCATCGCGGCCAGACGCTCTTCGAGGGCCTTCAGCCTCGACCGCAGAAAATCGGCTTCGCTTTTCAGCGCCTGTTTTTCATCCTCCCTCGAGGCCGGGGTGACCCAAGCGGCCCAGCGCTGCCATCGGGGAAGCCCCGTGGCATAGTACTGATTGCGCCAACCCCGTCCGCAGCCCCAGCCGAAGAACTCCCGTCCCCCGGCCGGCGTCCTCCTGGCTGCACCGGGAGCCGCGCAGAAACCCCTGCCGCCTCCCGTCATGGGGCCCATGCCCCTCGGTCCTGTTCCGTCAAATCCTGGCATGATGGCAACCTCCAAAATATTAATGACACCCATTTTCATAAAAAGCCCAAAAAAAAATCACTTCCTCCGGCAGCCCTCGCACAGACCGTAGAACTGGATGAGGTGATTGGTGATCACGAAGTTGTACTTCCTGGAGAGCCCCTCTTCGGTTTTCTTCAGAAGGGCGACCTCCTCGTCGATGAAGTCCCGGTAGTTGACGATGCGGCCGCAGCCTGTGCAGACGAGGTGGTGATGATGATCCTTCCCCTTGGGGCCTTCGGCCAGCTCGAAGCGGGCGCGTCCGTCGCCGAAATCGAACTTGTAGACGAGCCCGATGTTGACGAGCATGTCCAACGTCCTGTACACGGAGGTCAGCCCGATGGCCGGGTAGGTCTTGTGGACCTGCAAGTACACCTCCTCGGCGCTCAAATGGGCATCCGTACGAGACAGGACGTCCAACACGGCCTCACGGCCCAGGGTCATCCTGAAGCCGCAGCCCCTGACCCTTCCATGGCACCAGTGGCGCCCCCTGTCAAAATCTTCCGCCATACATAATCGTCGGATTTGTTATTGACAATCATTTTCATTTGCAATATAGTCCCTCCTCGAGAACCTGTCAAGCTTTTTTGTCTCACAGGATGATTTCCTGCCGGACCGCCCAGGCATGACGCGCGGTGCCGCAATCGACAGGGACCTCGTCAACAGGGATCGATGAGGAGGAACGGTGAACACCACGGCGCTCGACGGCAATATCCGGCAGCGGCTCCTGGCAGCCCAGAGAGACGAAATCACCGAGTACCACGTCTATCACCGGCTTGCAGGGCTGGCAGCGAATGAGCACAACGCCCGGGTCCTGAAGTCCATCGGGGACTGCGAGCGTGCCCACTACCTGGCCCTGGAGGAAATCACGGGCGAGTCCGTGGCGCCGGATCGCCGCAAGGTGTGGTTTTTCTACCTCGTCGCACGGTTCATGGGTCTCACCTTCGGGCTCAAGCTCATGGAAAGAGGGGAAAGCAGCGCGACCGAGGCCTACGAAGGCCTCTCGGGCGCCGTCGGCGGCCTCGACCGGATCTCGAGGGAGGAGGCCGAACACGAGGAGCAGCTCATCGGGATCATCGACGACGAGAAGCTCAAGTATGTCGGCTCCATCGTCCTGGGGCTCAACGACGCCCTGGTGGAGCTCACCGGGGCCCTGGCGGGGTTCACCCTGGCGCTCGGGGAGATCCGTCTCATCGTCCTGGCCGGGCTGATCACGGGGATTGCCGGGGCCTTTTCCATGGCCGCCTCGGAGTACCTCTCCATCAAGTCCGAGGGAGAGGTGCTTCATCCCCTGCGGGCGGCGATTTACACGGGCGTGACGTACCTGTTCACGGTCCTGTTCCTGATCCTGCCCTATCTGATCCTGGAGAGCCCGTATCTGAGCCTCGCGATCACCCTGGTCAACGCCCTCCTGGTGATCTTTCTTTTCACCTGCTATGTCTCCGTCGCCCAGGACATCCCCTTTCGGAAGCGGTTCTCCGAAATGGCGGCCATCAGTCTCGGGGTTGCGGCGCTGACCTTCGGGATGAGCTATCTCGTCCGCTTTTTTTTCAATATCGACCTGTGATCTCCCCGCGGGCCGTCTTCGGCCTTGTCCATCTTGGGCACGACCGTGGCTCCCCGTACGGTTTCTTCTTTTTGCGGATATCAGGACAGACAACGAGACCGGACACGCCAGAAGAAGCGAAAAGCCCCGGGTCGATCGCCCCGGGGCTTTTCGCTTGATCGGATCCCGTGAGCAACCTGCTCACGACACGGCCGAGCCTCAGGTTCCCTTTTCTGAAAGGTCACAGGCCGCCGCGGTCTCCTCGAGGTGCTCGACATTCTTCCCGAACGGCCTCGAGGCGGCCTCGTCGCGGTCCGTCATAATCAGTTCCGCCGCCATGCCCGCCGCATCGGTGATGATCTCCCTGCAATAGAGCGCGTGTTCCTTGCACAGCCAGCTGCTCTGCCACTTGGTCGTCAGATCGCGGCAGCAGGTGCAGCCGTATTTTTCCAGGAACTTGTTGGGAATCTGGTTGAAGAGCCTGTAGAGCCCCGGTTTCCCATAGAGCTCACCCGCGGCTTTCTTTACAGCCTGCTTGGGATCGGGGTCCTCGGGAAGCTTGGAGCGCCCGTGGACGCACCCCACGGCGATGACGGCCCCCGTGAGCGCACCGCAGGTGTCGCCGTAGAGGCCCACACCGCCGCCGAACCCGGTGGCCACCTTCTTGACCTCCGGCGGAAGCCCCGTGTCCACCACGGTCAGGACCGCCTCGGTGACACACTCGGCACAGTTGTACCCGAGGGAAAAGTTCTTTCTTGCCCGTTGCCGGATCGCCTCGATTTTCTCCTCTTTCGTCATGGTCCCGTCCCTCCCGTTTTTTTGTGGCTCATCCTAAGACCAATGTTCAAAGAATTTCAAGCGTATTTTTCCACGGGCAGCAGCCCGGCCGCCCGCTGCCCGGCGAACGTGGTGCTCCGGGTTTCGTGGGGGGCGGGGGGACGTGTCGCGGAGCGTTTCATGCGGTTGATTTTTCCCGGGCGTTCGTGTATGGACAGGTCGGGGTCATTGACGGTTGCCTGCCTTTCATGGTTCCCGTCGCGGAAAGGGTCTCCGCCGGCGGGCCGGTCATCATCGCATCATATCCACAAGGAGGGAGAACCATGCCGGATCTGAAGAATGTGAAGAAGCCCGAGGACCTCAGCCAGGAGGACTTGGCCCGCTTCGTCGTCGACGCCCTGCACCGGGTCATCGTCCACTACACCATGTGGTTCATGGAGACGGAACACCAGGTGGGGATGCCCAAGGCCCTCGACATTCTCCGCGAAGTCCGCAAGAACAGCTACAACATCCAGATGGACCGCCTGGCCAAGACGATGGGGTTCGAGATGAAGGACGGCGTGCCGAAGGTGCTGGCCGAAACACCCAAGGACAAGCTGATCAACATCCTGAACAACGTGGGGATCAACTGGCTGGCCAACGACGGCGTCTGGTTCACCTGCGTCGAGTCGGCCCGCGACATGTTCGACGCCAAGCGCTGCAACGACTCCACGTGGACGCGCTTCTCCCCCTTCGAGGCGTGGTCCATCAAGGAGTTCCTCGGCATGCCCGAGCAGGCGGGCATCGAGGGCCTGAAGGTGGCCCTGCAGTTCCGGATGTACGCCCGGATCAACGTGCAGTCCATCATCGACGACGGCCCCAACGCGATTATCTTCCAGATGAACGACTGCCGCGTCCAGTCTGCGCGCAAGCGCAAGGGTCTCGAGGATTACCCCTGCAAATCGGCGGGTCTCGTGGAATACCGGCACTTCGCGGAGACGATCGATTCCCGCATCAAGACGGAATGCCTCGGCTGCCCGCCCGACAAGCACCCCGACGAGTGGTTCTGCGCCTGGCGGTTCAGCATTCCCGACAAGAAATAGGGGCATCCGGAAGCGGGCCCCCGCAGGCAGGACCGCCGATGAAGAAGCCGCTGCTCATGGATCTCGAGGACAACGTGTTCCTCGAGGGCGACGTGCTCGTCGTCATCGACCGGCGCAGGCTCCCCCGGGAGATCGTCCGCCTGGCCTGCCGCGACCACGAGGCCGTGGCCCGGGCGATCGAGGAGATGGCCGTGCAGGGGGCGGGCGACATCGCCATCACGGCGGGCTTCGGCCTGTACCTGGCGGCGCGTGCCGTCGAGCGAAGCGGCGCGTCCCGCGGCGACGAGACGCTGCGGAAAGCGGCCGAGCGGCTCATCGCGACGCGGCCCACGGGCCATCACCTGGCGGCCCTCGTCGGCAAGCTCATGCGCCGCATCGGGGAGGCCGGGGATTCCGCACCGGCCTCCGAGATCATCCTCGCGTCCCTGCGCAGGGCCCTCGATGCGCAGCGGCGGATCTCCGAGGACACGGGGCGCCACGCCGAGACGCTGCTTTGCTCCGGCGACCGGATTCTCACCCACTGCTTCGCCGGGCCGGCCCTGCTGTACATGCTGCGCCTGGCCCGCCGACAGGGCAAGGACGTGCGGGTGCTCTGCACGGAGACGCGGCCCTACCTGCAGGGGGCCCGGCTCACGGCCTGGTCGGTGAGCGAGCTGGGCATCGACACGACGCTCATCACGGACAACATGGCCGCCCACTGCATGTCCCGGGGGATGGTGAGCAAGGTCTTCGCGGCGGCCGACCGGGTGGCCATGGACGGGACGGTGGCCAACAAGGTCGGGACGCTGCAGCTGGCCATCTGCGCGGATTACTTCCGGATCCCCTTCTACATCCTGGCCTACGGGGGCCCGGACGCAAAGACGCTGCGCGGCGAAGACATCCCGATCGAGGAGCGCGACCCGAGGGAGGTCCTCGAGTTCCGGGGCGTCCCGATCAGCGGGCCCGCCGTGAGGGGCTACTACCCGGCCTTCGACCTCACGCCGGCGGCGCTGGTGACGGGAATCGTGACGGCCAAAGGGGTGGAGCCGCGAAAGGGGTGATGCAAAGAGGGGGCGGTTCCGGGAACCGCCCCCCCTTCGTTCTCGCCCGGGCTGCCGGGCCAACCTTTTTCCGGTCGATCACTGGTACAGAAGATCCCTCTCCGCCTCGGGGCCGACCTTTTCCACCGCGAGGGCCGACCCGGGGATCAGGTAGCTCCGCATCCGGCTGGGCAGGTAGACGAGGAACCAGGGATCGTCAGCCCTGTATTCCCCGCGCCGGCCGACGATCTTCCCCCGGGCCCCCTTCATCGGGTGACCGGGATGGGTGACGAGGACAAAATCGCCGAGTTCCATGGTCTGGATCCCCCTTGTGTTCGCGGGTGCGAAGAGCGTAGCACAGCGGGGGGTGCGAAACAATCAAAATAACGGCCCGGAAGTGGATTTTCGGGAGCGGCCGTGATAAGGCACCCCATGGGGTGCGGCGCACAGCGGCCGAGGGCCGGTGAACGCTCGCCTTTTCCGCCTCGCGCCTGTCGCCTGCGGCCGTCTCCGCCCCGCGTCGGGACGCACGGCCGGGCGTTCAGGCAGGGGCGCAGGGAGTTCATCGATCGCGAGGAGGGACGCCGATGACGGACATCAAGATGCCCATTCTTTTCCACGCCAACTACAAGGTCATCATCCGCACGAAGGACTGGGAAACGAGGGAACGGGCCCAGAAACTCACCGTCCGGGAGCTCAGCCCGGAGGAGCAGAGGGCCTCCTTCAAGGACCTGGCCGAGCAGGACATGCCGACCCACCAGGTCACGTTCTACGACTTCGGCTGCAAGCGGGTGATCGAGGGCAAGCTGCTGGAAAACGAGGAAGAAAAGATCGTCTTCAAGGTCCAGGAGAAGGAGTACGAGTTCTCGCACCTCAGGCCGGCGGCCCCTCGAAGCTGATCCCGGATCAACCGCGGGGGATGCCCCGAACAAAAGCTTCAGGGACTCGTCCTTCTCCGCTCTTCCGATCCCCCTCGCTTCCGCTTGTCACGACCATCTGTCGCGGCCGAACGGGAAAGCACGATCCGCCTCAGGAGAGAAAGGCGCCGATACCGCCGTCACGCCACGGCGCGCTTCTCTTCCGGCTTGTCGAGAATCTCGCGGATCTTTTTGGAGAGGTCGATGATGCTGAAGGGCTTCTGGATGAAGCCGCCGCAGCCGCGAGAGAGGATTTGTGCGGCCTGCCCGTTGAGGCTGTAGCCGCTCGCCAGGAGGACCTTCACCGAGGGGTTGACGGCCTGCATCGCGTCGAACACCCGCCCGCCGCCCATCTCGGGCATGATCATGTCGAGGATCACCATGTCGATCTCGCCGGCCTTCTGCCGGTAGATCTCGATCGCCTCGCGCCCGCCGCGGGCCGCCAGCACCCGGTAGCCCAGCGTCTTGAGCACCTCGATGCCCACGTCCAGGACGATGTCCTCGTCGTCGACGATGAGGATCGTCTCGGTTCCCCTCACGACCTGGCGGTCCAGCGAGGCGTCCGCGACGGCCCCGCTCGAGGAGACGGGCAGGTAGAGGTTGAAGGTCGTGCCGTGGCCCCGCTCGCTGTACAGGGTGATGAAGCCGCCGTGGTTGCGGATGATCCCGTAGGCCGACGCGAGCCCGAGGCCCGTCCCGCGGCCCCTGCCCTTCGTCGTGAAGAAGGGCTCGAAGACGCGCTGGCGGGTCGCCTCGTCCATGCCGATCCCGGTGTCGGTGATGGAGATCCTCACGTAGCGGCCGGGCTTGGCCTTGTGGGGCTTGACGTACTGCTCGTCGAGGATCATGTTCTGCGTCGCGAGGGTCAGCTCGCCGCCGCCGGGCATGGCCTGCCAGGCGTTGACGTACATGTTGAGGAAGACCTGCTCGATCTGCCCGCGGTCCGCGTCGACGACCCAGAGGCCCTCCTGCTCGCGCCGGGTGATCTTGATCTCCTTCTTGGTGCGGCCGAACATCTCCGAGGACCTGCGCAGCAGGTCGTTGAGATCCGTGGGCTTGACCTCGTACTTGCCGCCGCGGGCGAATCCCAGCAGCTGCCGCGTCAGGGTCGCGCCGCTGCGGATCATGTCCTCGATCCCCGTGAGGTGGACGGCGTGGGGATGCTCCTGGGTGACGTCCATGAGCATCAGCGAGACGTGGCCCTGGATACCCATCAGGAGGTTGTTGAAATCGTGCGCGATCCCGCCGGCCAGGGTGCCGATGGCCTCCATCTTCTGCGCCTGCAGCAGCTGCGCCTCGAGCTGGCGGGTCTGCGTGATATCGCGGGCGATGCCGCAGATGCCGTTGATGACGCCGGCGTCGTCGAACATGGGAACCTTCACGACGTGCAGCGTCACGGGCACCCCGTTGATCGTCTCGCTGTACTCGACCTCCACCATCTCGCCGTCGAGCACGCGGTAGTCCATCTCGCGGGTCCGCTGCTCGGCCTCCTCCCCGAAGAGCTCCCCGTCGGAGAGCCCCACGATCTCGGAGGCGGGCTTCCCGAAGAGCGTCTCCACGCTCGGGTTGACGAGCACGTACTTCAGGGCGCGGTCCTTGATGAAGATGCAGTCCGGGGCCGTCTCGAAGATGGCGCGGAAGTTCTCCTCGCTCTTGCGCAGGGCCTCCTCGGCGAGCTTGCGCTCCGTGATGTCGTGGACCATGGCGATGACGCCGACGATCTCGCCGCGGGAGTTGCGGTAGGGGGCGTAGGTGCCCGCGATCCAGCCCGTCTTGCCGCTCTGGGGGACGTAGTAGGTGAGGTCCGGCGCCGCGATGGTGGCCCCCTCGAGGGCCCGGTCCAGCAGGAGGTCGACGCCCTGGTCCCGCAGGTGGGGGAACACGTCGAAGGCGCTCACGCCCAGGACGGCGTCGGCGGCAAGCCCCGTCAGCTCCTCCATGAAGCGGTTCCAGACGATGAAGCGGAATTCGCGGTCGTAGACGATAATCCCCTCGTTGGCGCTGGAGATGATCTCCTTGTTGAACCGCTCGGACTCGCGCAGGGCCTTCTCGCTGCGCCTTCGCTGGGTGATGTCCTCGTAGACGGCGATGATCCGCCCCTCCCGGAGGCTTGCGCCGATGCGCGAGGCGTGGAGCCGCACGACGATCTCGCGGCCGTCCATGCGGCGGCAGGGGATCTCGGCGCTGCAGGTGCGCTGCCGGCGCAGCGTGGAGTAGAGGAACTTGCCGATGTCTGCGTATTCCTCGTCGCTGCGGTAGAGGATGCGGGTCGTCTTGCCGATGAGTTCCTCGGGCCGCCACCCGAAGACGGCGTCGACGGCGTCGTTGGCGAAGATGATGTGGCGCTTCGCAAGCCCCAGCACCGCGTGCGGGATGGCGTCGAGGATCGAGGCCTCCAGGGCCTCGAGCTCCTTGAGCCTCCGGCTTCGCTCCTTCTGGGCCGTGATGTCCATGGCGTTGCCCAGGACGGCCCGCCTTCCCCTGTACTCGATGGGCGTGACGGTCTCCATGATCCAGCGGATCTGCCCGTCCTTCGTGATGATGCGGTACTCGTAGGGGACCGACCGGTGCCCCTTGAGCATCGCGACGGCCTGCTCGAGGACCGCCTCCCGGTCCTCGGGGTGGACGATGTCGATGCTTCGCACGCCGATCATTTCGCCGGCGGTGTACCCCGCGAGAAGGGCGGCCTTGTCGTTGAGAAAGTCGAAGCGCCCGTCGAGGATGACGTAGACGCCGGCATGGGAGCTTTGGGCCAGGATCTCGTAAAGCGGGCGCGATTCGGCGGGTTCGGTTCGGGGAGTCGGTTCGCGCGAGTCGAGCTGTTTCCGGAGCGCCTCGATTTCCTCGATCAGCTGCTGTTTCGTTTTCCTGCTGGCAACGGCCATCTGCTCTCCCGGGAAGACCGGTTTCGTGTGAGGATCGGACATCGGAAACGGTGCGGCTGGGGTACCTGCAAGCGTGCAAATACTTTGCCAAGAAAGCCCCGGGGAGACGGCCGGAACGGGCCTTTCTATCCGCCCGGAATTGCGCGGAAAAGTTTGACTTCGTCGCCGAGCGTGCGTAGGATGGGTCTCGGTCGGGCGTCAGCATCCCGACCCCGTGCAACAAACCCCTGACACCGCGGTTCGAAAACACCGCCGGCGCGCATGATGAAACGTTTATCCACAGCTCTTCTCCTGGTGCTCGTGCTCGCCCTCCCGGCGGGACCGCTCGACGGCGCGGACCCGGTCTTTCCCCGTCCCGCCGGCGCCGTGAACGACTTCGCAGGCGTGATCCCGGCGGGCGAGCGCGAATCCATGGAGAACCTCGCCCGCGAGGTTCTGCAGAAGACGGGGACGGCCGTCGTCGTGGTCACGGTGCCCACCGTGGGGGACAGGTCGGCGGACGATTACGCAACGCGGCTCTACGAATCGTGGGGCATCGGCAGGCGGGGGGAGGACAAGGGGGTGCTGATCCTGCTCGCCCTCAAGGAGCGGCGGGTTCGGATCGAGACGGGCTACGGCGTCGAGGGCATCCTGCCCGACGGGGTCGTCGGCGAGATCCTCCGCCTGCACGTCATCCCGCATCTGAAGCAGGGCGATTACGGCAAGGGCCTCTCCAACGCCATGACGGCCGTGGCGGACGTGATCGCCCGCCAGGCCGGCGTGACGCTCACGGGCCGGCCGCAGATGCAGCCCGCGCGTCCGACGGGAGGGACGCCGGTGAGCCCCTTCACCCTGCTGCTCTTCTTCGTCGTGGCCCTGCTGCTCCTCTTCACGGAGACGGGACGTTACATCCTGGCCATGCTCCTTTTCGACGGGTCCGGCGGCCGCCGCTACGGGAGAACCTACTACGGCGGCGGCTGGGGAGGGGGGTCCTCCGGCGGCTTCGGTGGCTTCGGCGGGGGATTCGGCGGGTTCGGAGGCGGAATGAGCGGCGGCGGCGGGGCAGGGGGGGACTTCTGACAAAGACGGAAGTTGAGAGGTTAAGAAGACAGGAAAGTACGAAAAGACAAGGGATTGCGGAGGAAAGGCTGCATGGCGAAGGCACCCAAGACACCGCAGGAGGTCTTCCCCGAGTTCGTGGGAGATCTCAGGGGAATCTACGGCGATCGGCTGCAGTCCGTCATCCTCTACGGCAGCGGCGCACGGGGGGACTACGTCGCGGGCAAGTCGGACATCAATTTCCTCGTGGTGCCGGCCGAGAATGCGGCGGATGATCTCGAGAAGGTCCTGCCCTTTGTTTCGAAGTGGAAGAAAAGGGCGGTGGCAACCCCCGTGATCATGACGATGGCCTTCATCGGCTCCTCCCTCGATGTCTACCCGGTGGAGTTGCTCAACATGAAGCGGCACTACGAGGTCGTCCACGGCGAGGACGTGCTCGCGCAGCTCGTCTTCGACGGCAGGGCCCTTCGGCTCCAGTGCGAGCGGGAGCTCAAGGGCAAGCTGATGCTGCTGCGCACCCGCTTCCTGGAGACGGCGGACAAGGCGCAGGAGCTGCGGGGACTGCTGGCGGCATCGATCACGGCCTTCCTGTCCCTCTTCATCGCACTGCTCGCCCTGAAGGGCCGGGAGGCGCCCCGGGGCAGGCGGGAGATCGTGGCGGCGGTGGCCGACGAGTTCGGGATCGAAACGGCGCCCTTCCTGCACTGCATCGACCTGCGCGAGGGGAAAAAGGGCTTGCCCCTGGCGGAGTTGAAGAGTATCTTCCGGGCCTACACGGCCGAAATCCAAAGGCTGATCGCGATCGTGGATAACCTGATAATGCCGTGAAAGCAAAATCATCGGACAAAACAGACGAGACAGACCCATCAGACGAAACAGACCCGAACAGGAGGACCTATGGCAAAGAAAGGACTCTGGATTGCAGTGGCCGCGGCGGCCGTCATCGCCGTCTCGCTGTACGGCTTCGTCAAGGGGACCTACAACGACTTCGTCACCCTCGACGAGAAGGTCAAGTCGTCGTGGGCGCAGGTGGAGAACCAGCTCCAGCGCCGCTACGACCTGATCCCCAACCTCGTCGAGACGGTCAAGGGCTATGCCAAGCAGGAGAAGGACGTCTTCATCGAGGTGACCAACGCGCGGTCGAAAGTGGGCGGGGCGGGGACGATCCCGGACAAGATCCAGGCCAACAACGAGCTCACCTCGGCGCTGAGCCGCCTGCTCGTCGTCGTGGAGAACTATCCCGAGCTCAAGTCCAACCAGAATTTCCTCAAGCTGCAGGACGAGCTCGCCGGCACGGAGAACCGCATCGCCGTCGAGCGCCGGCGCTACAACGAGGCCGTGCAGTCCTACAACGTGAAGATCCGCAGCTTCCCGGCCAACCTCCTGGCGGGGATCTTCGGGTTCGGCCCGGCGGCCTTCTTCGAGGCCCCGGCGGCGGCGAGGACGGCCCCGCAGGTCAAATTCTGACGGACGAGGCGCAGGGACCGGGGCTGAAGGCAAAAGGCAGGAACATGCGCGCATCTCTGGAGAAATGCGGGTTTGCGGTCATCTCCGCAATCGCCCTGCTGATCGCACTCGCGGCGGCGCTGGCCGGGTGCGAATCGTCGCCGTGGAAGGACTTCCAGTCGAAGGAAGGCGGGTTTTCGGTCTCGATGCCGGGCACGCCGACCGAGAAGCGCCAGGCCTTCCACACCCAGGCCGGGCCGGTCGAGGCGCATTTCTTCACGGTGGAGGCGGACCGCGGCGGCACGGTCTACATGGTGGTCTACGGGGACTACCCCGAGGCCCTCATGGCATCGGGCGACCGGGAGATGCTGCTCGATGCGGCGCGCGACGGCGCCGTGGGCAACATCCGGGGGACGCTGCTGGGCGAGCGCGCCGTCTCGCTGGGCGGCCATCCGGGCCGGGAACTGCAGGTGCTGTCCTCCGACGGCAGGCTCGCCCTGCAGATCCGCATCTACCTGGCGAACAAGAGGCAATACCAGGTGGTGTCGGTGACGCCGAAGGAGGCGCGATCGACGGCGGACCAAAACCGGTTTTTCGACTCCTTCAGGCTGACGGGGAATTGAGACGGTCTCATCCCTTCTCGGGCCAGGAATAAACGGGCGGGCGGCGCTCGAAGACGCTCCCGTCGGGCATGACCTCCACGTCCGCCCCCCCGATCCGCCGGATCTTCGTGAGGTTCGCGGGCACCTCCCGGTCCGTCGCGGCGGCGAGGGCCTCCTCGACGGTCCTGAACCGGGAGACGTCGACGAGCGTCATGATCTGGGGCAGGACCATGTTGATCCGGCCCTTTTCGTATTGCTCGAGGGCCGCAGACGGACGCATCCAGAGATGCTCCGTCAGCTCCACGCCGTCGTGAATGACGGCCTGGTCGGCCGGGGCCTCGGCCACGAAGAACCGCACGTCATAGCGGAGAGGAAGGGGCTCGGGGGTGATCCAGTGCGAAAAGTAGCGGAGGCGGTCGAGGGGCAGGATCAGGTCCTCCTGCTCGAGCATCTCACGGAACTTCATCTCTCCCCTGTTGAGCGCCCGGCGGTAGCCGCAGAACCGCCCGCGCTCCTCCTCCGTCCGGATTGTCACGGGGGAGCCGTCCCTGCGAAGGGCGATCAGCATCCCCACCTCCTCGAAGCTCTCCCGGATCCCCGCAACCCAGGCGCCCAGGGCCTTCCCGGGGCGGGACATGTCGGGCAGGATCGCGGAGGCCCGAGCCCGGTCGATCCCGCGGCAGAAACGCTCGATGCCGGGCTCGTAATCCTCGGCGTCGAGGATGCCGCCCGGGTAGACGTGGTAGCCCGGCACGAACCGGCTCTTTCGGTTGCGCAGGACCATGAGGACCTCGATGTCCGTCACCGCCGCGTTCTGACAGGGCCGCAGCAGCATGACCGTTGCGGCATCCGTTGGCGTTGCGTACATCGTCACCGAATCCTCTCAAGGGGGAAAATGGCTGTTTGTGCCCGGCGACATCATAGGGGCCCGGCGCCGGTTTGTAAAGACCGCGATTGCCTTTCCGGCAAAGACCTCTGTCGGGGCAGGAGAATAATGGTTGACAATAAGCGGTAATCTTTCTAATATCTAGGCGTCGGAAATGTATTTTTCATCATTCGGCAAAGCATCAATCCCGATCAAACCCTTACCCGTTTCATCACTATCAATCGTCTACGAAAGGAGGAAGCTTTATGAAAAAAGTGTTTTCTTGCGTCTTTGTCCTTTTGATATCAGGAATGCTCGTTTTAACTGCGACACCGGCCGCGACGGCGGCTCCGCAGGGTCCGTTTTACGTGGGTGTCTTCGGCGGGTACGTGATGCCCGACGACCTCGAACTTGAAAACGGAGGCAGTGTCGACGTCAGTTTGGACAATAGCTGGACGATAGGAGCAAAATTCGGATACATCATCCCGCAGGTCAAGTGGTTGGCAGCAGAGCTGGAGTATGTCTACATGTCCGAGCAGGATATCGACGAGACAGGCGTCGATGGGGATTTCAAGGCCAGCAACCTGATGCTCAACATCATTGCGCGTTATCCTGAGGGGAAAATTCACCCTTATATTGGCTTCGGAATCGGCTGGTCCTGGGGTGAGTTTAATGCATCGGCACCAGGTTTAGGTTCGGTGGACGAGTCGGACAATGCGTTCGCGTGGCAGATTCTGGCCGGAGTGAATTTCGAGATCACACCGCAATGGTCGGCCGACATCGGGTACAGGTACTTCACCGCCAAATACGAATTGGGGGACGAGCCAAGTGTGGATGCGACATCCAAGAACCACATGTTCCTCATCGGTGTGAATTTCCACTTCTAGAAGACCCTGCATCCCGGACGACGGAAAAGGGGGGCCTGCTCGGCCCCCTTTTTACACCGTCTTACCGCATTCATACCCCCGAATTCAGCGCTTCACGAAAAGGGAAACGCACTCGATGTGCTTGGTCTGCGGAAACATGTCCACGGGCCTGACGGTGACGAGATCGAACCCGCCGTCGACGAGCAGGCGGGCGTCTCGGGCCAGCGTCGCCGGGTCGCAGGAAACGTAGACAACCCTCGCGGGGCCGAGCCCGATGAGGCCCTCGAGCACCTCCCTCTCGCAGCCCGCCCTCGGAGGATCGAGGACGACCGCGCTCACGCCCCCCTTCTTCCCGCCGAACTCCTTGTCCAGGATTTCTCTTACATCCCCGTGATGGAAAACGGCATTGCCGATCCCGTGGCGCTCCATGTTGAGGCGGGCGCAGTCGACGGCCTCGCCGTCGATCTCGATGCCGGTGAGCTTCGCGCAGGACGGCGCCAGAAACAGGGAAAAGAGGCCCGATCCGCAGTACAGGTCGAGCACCGTATCCCCGGGACCGGCGTCGGCAAGCTCCACGACGGTGTCCACGAGGCCGTCCGTGAGGGTCGTGTTGGCCTGAAAGAACCCTTCCAAGGGAACGAGGATCTCCTTGCCCTTCACGATCCGGATGACGTGCTTTTCTTCGCTTTTGCCCGTGTGCGACCAGACGACATAACGGTCCACGCGCGGCGGCGCATGCATGGGTTGCCGCAGATAGGCGAGCTGCTCGTTGATGCTCTCCTCCATGATCGCGCAGCGCTCGATGTCGACGAGGCGCGTGCCGCCCGCATCCATGAACCCGATGCGGATTGTCCCGTCGCGGGAGCGCTCCACGTGGAACTCGCCCTTGCCCCGGTACCCGTAAGGCGCAGGCGAAGCGAGGGCGGGCTCGACGGGCGGGTCCGCGAACTTCCCGATGCGCGTGAAGGTCTCGGAGACCTGGCGCCTCTTCATCTCCACCTGCTTTGCGTAGTCGATGTGCTGGTAGTGGCAGCCCCCGCAGCGCCGGAAATACGGGCAGGGAGGCTCCGCCCGGTCGGCCGAGGGGGTGATCAGCTTCCTGACCCGGCCGCGCAGGAAGCGCTTCTTCGCTTCCCGGATCTCGACTTCGGCCGCATCGCCCGCGGCGGTGAACGGCACGAATACGACGAGGTTCTCCACGCGGCCGATCCCATCGCCGCCGAAGGCGACCGTTTCGATGTTCACAGGGACGACGTCCCCTTTGCGGAGGGTCATTGGATCTCCTTTCGTCCTGTGCGCCACTATAGCAGGGATCGCCGCGACAAGTAAACCGTTCCCGGAGAAGGTAAGAAGGCGGGGGGGGCGAATGCCTTCAGCGCCCGCGCCTCCCTACAGCCCGAAATGCCCGTTGCCTCATAAATAAATGTTACCGAGGAGGGGGCTCAGGTCGCTGACGGGAGAGAGTCCGCTTATAGCAGAGATTGAAGATTTTTTTAAGTTTGCATTCCATGGCCTCCCGGAGCACGAAGGGGTTGAGGGTACGAAGCCGGGCCGTGAGCTGGAGTTTGGTTTTCCGAGGGATGTGCACGGACTCCATGACCCGTTGGTAC
>JAGPKU010000153.1 GCA_018053845.1 Syntrophobacterales bacterium | reverse complement strand
GGGCAGAGCCCGGCGGGCTCTGCCTTTTTTGTTCCGTTCGTGCTATGAAAATACCAGTGGTTGAGCGGGAATGACCAAATCCCCCTCGTTCCCCCCGTTTGTAAAGGGGGGCAGGGGGGATTTGACGAAACGGACCGAATGGACGAGACAGACCCATAGACGAGTAGATGGGCCTTCTGCGAGACATCTTCGGCATCGGAAAGGACAGCGGCAGCCTCCTGCGGGACCTGGCCGCCATCCGCAAGAAGACCCGCGGGGAGCGAAACCGCCTTCTCTCGGAGATCGAGTTCAACGCCGCCCTCGTCCTGGATCACTACCTGCAGAAGGGCGCGGACGAGCAGAAGGTCATCGAGAGGCTGAAGACCGACAGCCTCGTGAGGCTGATCGACGAGGGGTTCGACTTTTCAGCCATTCGGAAAGGAACCGTCGAGGAGTCCCAGGTGAAGGACATGCCCGTGCTCAGGCACTACGCGGGCCTGGACCTCGAGCGTTTCCTCAAGCGTATCCGGTTCCACATCGAGCAGCTGAAGCTGCTGCCCGAGCTGTACGACATCCGAAAAGCGGACAAGGTGAACGTGCGCCAGCGTCTCGACAACCTGGGCAGGCGCTACGTCCTGCTGATCCGATTCCTGAAAACCTGATCAAGGGGGGGACCCATGAACGGTGCGGAAGCGCTTCTGAAGACCATCGCGGCGGCCGGGATCGACACGTGCTTCGCCAACGGCGGGACGACGGAGATGGCCATGATCCTGGCCTTCGACTCCATCGAGGGGATCAAACCCATGCTAGGCCTTTTCGAGGGCGTCTGCTCTGGCGCGGCCGACGGATACGGCCGCCTGAAGGAAAAGCCCGCCCTGTGCCTCCTGCACCTCGGGCCGGGGCTGGCCAACGGGGTCGCGAACCTGCACAACGCCAGGCGGGCCCGCACGCCCCTGCTCAACGTGATCGGCGAGCACGCCTCGTGGCACGTGGAGGCAAACGCCCCCCTGGCCATGGACATCGAGTGCCTGTGCCGGACCTTCTCGGGCTGGCAGCGCACGGTCCGCTCCGTCGAGACAATCGCCCGGGACACGGCCGAGGCCATCGAGGCCTGCCTGCGCGGTCAGATCGCAAGCCTGATCGTCCCCTCCGATCACCAGTGGGGCGAATACCGGGGGGAGATCCCACAGGTCAAGAGCCCGGCCTGCGATCCTCCCGACAGCCAGGCCGTCGCCTCCGCGGCCGCGTTGCTGAAGTCGGCGGACAAGGCTGCGCTGATCATGAACGGCCGCGCCCTGCGACGCCGCGGCCTCGAGGCGGCCGGTCGCATCCGGGCCGCCGTGGGCTGCGACCTGTACTGCATCAACTTCCCCGCCTACGTCGACCGGGGCGCCGGGACCGTGCCCGTCGGCCGCATCCCCTATTTCCCGGAACCCGCGGCGGCCCTGTTGGCGCCCTACAGCGCCGTGTTGCTGGCCGGCACGGACGAGCCCGTCAACTTCTTCGGCTACGAAGGCCAGTGGAGCAACCCCATCGCCTCCGGTGTGCGGAAGATGCGGATCGACACCGAGTCGCAGGATGCGGCACAGGCCCTGGAGGCCCTTGCCGACGAGCTGGGCGCCCCCGGAAGAGACGCCCTGGGGAAGATCGTCGCGGGCCTCAAGGTTCCCGACATCCCGACCGGGAGGCTGACGCCCGAGAAGGCCTGCCTGACGCTCGCGGCCCTGCAGCCCGAGGGCGCCGTTATCATGGACGAGGGCCTGACGGCGTCGATGACGTACTTCCCGCTGGGCGCGACGCTGCCCCCGCATGGCTACTTCATGCTCACCGGCGGGGCCATCGGGCAGGGCATGCCCTCCGCGACCGGGGCCGCCGTCGCCTGCACGGACAGGCCCGTCATCAACCTGCAGGCCGACGGCAGCGCCATGTACACGGTGCAGTCCCTCTGGACGCAGGCCCGCGAGGGGATGAACGTGACGACGCTCATCTGCTCCAACCGCAGCTACAACATCATCAACGTGGAACTGCAGCGCGCGGGGTTCACGAACCCGGGCCCGCGTGCCCTGTCCTTCACGGACCTGGGGAACCCGCCCATCGACTGGCCGAGCCTCAGCAGGGGGCTTGGCGTGCCCGGTGTCGCGGTCGAGACGGCCGAGGACCTGGCGCGGGAATTGAAGAAGGCCCTGGAGGAGCCCGGCCCGCACCTCATCGAGATGATCCTGTAGACCTGCAGACATCGGGACCCGTTTCACGACCGACGGGACGCCGGAGGCGGCGCGCCTGCATCCCTGCGTCTTCCTCTTGCCGACAAGCGAGGCATTCTTCTATAATGCCCAGGTGAAGGCCAGGGCGAACGAAAAGGAGGGGCCGGATGCGAAAACGGGGGCATTCGAAGGGAATCACGGCTCTCGTCCCTGCCTTGACCTGCGCCCTTCTGCTGACCCTGGCCGCCCTTCCCTCCGTGCTCCGCGCACAGGATCCGGCGTTCAGCCTCCTCGATGCCGTCCGCCACGCCCTGGAGCACAACAACGAGATCCGCGCCGCCGAGAGTGCCCTTGCAGCCAAGAAAGATGACATCGGGGTGGCCCGGAGCAACCTCCTGCCGAGAGTCTATTTCGAAGAGCGGGCCCTGCGGACCAACAACCCCACCTACGCCTTCATGGCCAAGCTCAACCAGGGCCGCTTCACGCAGCAGGATTTTGCCATCGACAGCCTCAACAAACCGAACCCGGTCAACGACTACCAGACCCAGTTCGCCGCCGAGCAGCCCGTCTTTGTGCCGAAGGCCTGGATGGGCGTGGACATCTCGAAGCGCGAACACCGGGCGGGCAGCATCGACCTTTCGCGCAAGCGCGAAGAGATCGCCTTCCGGGTCTGCCAGGCCTGGCTCATGGTCCACACGGCAAGGGCCCAGCTCGCCGTGGCTCAAAAGGGGGTGGAAGACGCGCAGGAGCACTACCGGATCGCGACGCTGCGATACGAGGCCGACCTCGGCATGTACGCCGACACCCTTCGGGCAAGCACCGCCCTGGCCGAGTCCAAGCAGCGGAAGGTCACGGCGGAAAAGCAGCATCACCTTGCGCGGCGCATGCTGGGCCTCCTTCTCGTCCTGTCCGGCTCGGCCGACGTGGCCGGCGAGATCCCCGATTTCCCGCTCAGGGACATCGAGGCGTACGCCGGCTCTGCACAGGCCCGAGGGGACCTGCGTTCCATGGAGCTCCGCTGCGAGAACGCCGAGAAGAGCATCGGCCTGTCGGAGACGGAATATCTGCCCTATGTCGGGGTCGGCGGGGGATACCAGTGGAACGACCCCGCCAATCTCTTCGGCGGATCGGGGGACAGCTGGCAGGTTTCT
>JAGPKU010000152.1 GCA_018053845.1 Syntrophobacterales bacterium | reverse complement strand
ACCCGCAAGAAAACCGTGAGGCTCGAGATCCGGAACGACAGGGTCCGGGAACATTTTACAGTGGTCATTGCGTCCATGGAAGGGTTCCTGATCCAGAGCGTGCACGACACGATGCCCGCCGATCTTCTCATCCTGGAGATCGGGGACGACACAGGCCAGGACTTCGACACCCTGACCCGCGCCCGGTCGACGGGCAAGGCCAGGGACTTCTTCCTCACGTCCAAGAATGTGAGCCCCGAGGTGCTGATCACGGCCCTGCGCATGGGCGTCAAGGAGTTCATCCCCCAGCCCGTCAACGAGGTGGAACTGCGCAAGGCCCTGCTGAAGTACCGCGACGGCTCCGACTCCGCGCCGGCCCAGCCGAAGGGCCCCGAGCGCAAGGGGCAGATCATCAACGTCCTGGGCGTCAAGGGGGGCGTGGGGACGACGACGATCGCCGTAAATCTCGCCGACAGCCTCGTGAGGCTCGACGGGCATCCGACGGTGGCCCTCATCGACATGAACCGCCTCTTCGGAGAGATCCCGCTGTTTTTGAGCCTCGAGCACGTCTTCAACTGGGTCGACATCTCGAAGAACATCGCGCGGCTCGACGCCACCTACCTCACGGGGATCCTCTACCGGCACCGCTCGGGGCTCCGGGTCCTGCCCTCGCCGGACCGCGTGGATGACCGGGTCACGGTGACCCCACAAGTCATCGAGGCTATGCTGAGGCTCATGCGGACCATGTTCGACTACGTCATCATCGACGGCGGCCAGTCCGTGGACGACATCTCGAAGACGATCCTGCGCAGCGCCGACAAGGTGCTCCTGGTCGCAGGGCTGAGCCTGCCGTGCCTCATCAACGTGAAGAAGCTCCTGAAGATCTTCCGCGACCTCGGCTACCCCCCCGAGCCCTGGGTCGAGGTGGTCATCAACCGCTTTGACAAGAAATCGGTCATCACGCTGCGCGAGGCGGAGCAGAGCACGGGCAAGAAGGTCTTCTGGGCGGTGCCCAACGACTTCAACGCCACGATGAGCGCCATCAACCAGGGCAAGCCCCTGTCCATGGTCGAGCCCGGGGCCGAGGTCACCGAGGCGATCGCCGAGATGGCCGCCGCGCTGGCGGGCCGGCAGACCGGCGGGGGCCGGGAGAAGGAGAAGGAGCGGCGGGCGTTTTTGGGATTGAAACTCTACTGAGCATCGCAAGTTGTCGATGGAGGCAACCGGATATCAACATGAGTCATTGCGAGCGAAGCGAAGCAATCTCGATTGATTCACGGGATTTCCGCGTCGGGCTTCCGCCCTCCTCGCAATGACGAGAGGCAGCAACGAAGAGACGGCATCCTGCATTCGGGAATCGAGCAGAGGGACTGAACAAGGAAAGGACAAAAGAATGGCCATCCCCAAAGAAAAGCCGATGGTGTTCCTCATCACCGACGAGTACAACGAGCTCAAGGGCAAGGTCCATGACCGCCTGGTGGACATGCTGGACCTCTCGCTCATCGACTCCCTCGACCGGCAGATCCTCAAGCAGGAGATCCGCCGGCTCACGGAGCGGATCCTCGCCGAGGAGTCGAAGACCCCGCTCAACTACGAGGAGCGGGAGCAGTTCCACGAGGAGATCTTCAACGAGGTCCTCGGCCTGGGGCCCATCGAGCCCTTCATGCACGACCCCACCGTCTCGGACATCCTGGTCAATTCGTACCGCCACGTCTACGTGGAGCGCTACGGGAAGATCCAGCTCACGGGGACGCGCTTCAAGGACGACAATCACCTCAAAAAGATCATCGACCGGATCGTGTCGGCCGTGGGCCGCCGCATCGACGAGTCCTCGCCCATGGTGGACGCGCGCCTGCCCGACGGCTCCCGCGTCAACGCCGTCGTGCCGCCCGTCGCGGTCGACGGGCCGTCGCTCTCCATCCGCCGCTTCGCCGTCGACCCGCTGGAGATGGACGACCTGCTCACCCTCAAGACCCTCATCCCCGAGATCGGCGAGCTTTTCAAGGGGATCGTCCGCTCGCGGCTCAACGTCCTGATCTCCGGGGGCACGGGCAGCGGCAAGACGACGCTGCTCAACGTGCTGTCCCGGTTCATCCCGCCCAACGAGCGCATCGTCACGATCGAGGACTCGGCGGAGCTGCAGCTGAAGCAGGAGCACGTCGTGCGGCTCGAGACGCGGCCCCCGAACATCGAGGGGAAGGGCGAGGTGACCCAGCGCGACCTCGTGCGCAACAGCCTCCGCATGCGGCCCGACCGCATCGTCGTGGGGGAGGTGCGCGGCGCCGAGGTGCTCGACATGCTCCAGGCCATGAACACGGGCCACGACGGCTCGCTGACGACCATCCACGCCAACTCGCCCCGCGATGCCCTGCTGCGCCTCGAGACGCTCGTGGCCATGACGGGGCTCAACATCCCCAACGAGGCGGTCCGGCGCTATATCAGCTCGGCCATCCACGTCATCATCCACATCTCGCGCCTCGTCGACGGCAGCCGCAAGGTCGTCAGCTTCCAGGAGATCACGGGCATGGAAGGCAACACGGTCACGATGCAGGAGATCTTCGCCTTCGAGCAGACCGGGATCGACGACGCCGGCCGCGTGAAGGGCCGTTTCGTCATGCGGGGGTTCCTGCCCAAGTTCATGGAGCGCTTCGCGGCCCTCGGCGTGCCCATCCCGTACAACATCTTCGACGCCAACAAGACCTTTGAGATCTGAGGGGGAACCATCGATGGATCTGATCCTGTTTGTCACCATCTTCATCGTCGCCCTGGGCCTGACGCAGATGGTCTTCATGCTGGTCCGCGCCCGCTTCAGCCCGGAGGTGGGCCGCCTGCGTAAGGAGATAAGCGTCCTCGCTGCCGGCGGAAGGCCCACGGGCAATGTGGACATCGTCAAGAAGCGCACCCTGAGCGAGATCCCGTGGCTCAACGCGAGGCTGCTCAACCTCAAGGCCCCCACCCTGAACCGCCTGGAGCGCCTCGTCGTGCAGGCCGACGTGAAACAGCCCCTCGGGTTCTACCTCCTGCTGACGGCAGCGGCTGCAGCGACAACGGGAGCCCTATTTTTCCTCATCAGCCGCAGCCTCCCGGTTTCTGTACTCTTTGCACTGCTTGCGGCCCTCATCCCCTGGGGGTATCTTGCGCTTCGCAAGAAGCAACGCCTGGCCCAGTTCGAGCAGCAGCTCCCCGACGCCCTGGACATGATCGCCCGGTCCCTCCGGGCCGGCCACGCCTTCACGGGGGGCATGCAGATGGTGGTCATGGAGTTCGCCGAGCCGGCCCGCAGCGAGTTTCGAAAGACCCTCGACGAGGTCAACTTCGGCGTGAGCTACGAGGACGCCCTGCGCAACATGGCGGAGCG
>JAGPKU010000151.1 GCA_018053845.1 Syntrophobacterales bacterium | reverse complement strand
GCAAGGCCGGCCAGCAAAAGGCCCATCACCACGCAGATCGCTCCCGCTGTCTTCATCGCCATATCCCGAACCCGATGCCGAACCGGACCGCCGGGCCCGACCCGGCCGCGGGGTAATCATCCTCGGCTCTCCAGAGGTAAGTCTCCCTCTCGAGCACGGAGGGGACGGTGTAGGGCCTGCCGCCGATCGTGATCACCCGGCCCCCCTCGACGACGCCGCCCACGGTGATCTTCCGTCCCTTCTCGAAGATGAGGGGATCCACGAAGCGCGGGTAGACGACGAGGAAGCGTCCCTGCGAGGGCGCCGCGATGTCGGGGGCGTGCCGCGCCCCGAGGGGAAGCTGGAGGACCTGCACCCAGGACTCCTGTTCCCTGACGGCGGTCTCGACGATCTGGCCGCCCAGGATGACCACGGCCCCCCGGAACCGATCGGGCCTCTGCAGAAGCTCCGGGAAAGGAATCTTCTCGTCTTCCTGCACGATGCGGTTCGACAGAACCGAGGTGCACCCGGAAAGAACGAAGAGAAGCAGAGCGGCGGAAACGATCCGTTTCGCCATGGGCCCACCCCCGGGAGGACAACCTGGAATTCCCGTTCATTCTAGGACATCGCCCGCCGGGGATCAAACACAAAAATCGACGGCCCGGGGTTTTTCTTACCCAGGGGCGGGGATATCTGGTAGAATCCGAGACCCGGAAAAAAACCGTCAGGAGGTGGGGCCATGAAACACGCAACAGCCGTCGTCCGTCTGTTCGTCGTCCTTGCCGCGTCGCTGTGCCTGACCCTGGCCGCGCCCGCATGGGGCACGGCGCAGGCGCAGCCCGTCAAGGTGGCGTTGCTCTACGTGGGGCCCGTGGGCGATGCGGGCTGGTCCTTCGCCCATGACCAGGGCCGCCGGTACCTCGAGAAGAACCTCCCCGGCGTGCAGACCGCCTTCGTCGAGTCCGTGCCCGAGGGGGCCGACGCCGAGCGCGTCCTGACCCAGTTCGCCCGTGACGGCTACAAGGTGATCTTCGCGACGAGCTTCGGCTACATGGACGCCGTCATCAGCGTTGCGAAGCGCTTCCCCGGCGTCTACTTCGAGCACTGCTCGGGCTACAAGACGGCGCCGAACGCCGCCACCTACTTCGGCCGGATCTACGAGGCGCGCTACCTCTCGGGGCTCGTGGCGGGGAAGATGACCAAATCCGACCGCATCGGCTACGTGGCGGCCCACCCCATCCCGGAGGTCATCCGCGGGATCAACGCCTTCACCCGGGGCGTCCGTTCCGTCAACCCCCGGGCGAAGGTCCGCGTCGTCTGGACGAACACCTGGTACAACCCCGCCTCCGAGAAGGAAGCGGCCAAGGCGCTGCTCGACGCGGGCTGCGACGTCATCGCCCAGCACCAGGACACGCCGGGACCCATGCAGGCCGCCGAGGAGCGGGGCAAGTACGGCATCAGCTACAACTCGCCGATGATGCAGTTCGCGCCCAGGGCCGTGCTGACCGGCCCCGTCTGGAACTGGGGCCCCTATTACGTCAAGCGGGTCAAGGCCGCGATGGACGGCTCGTGGAAGACGGGGCAGTACTGGGGGCCCATGGCGGACGGCATCGTCGACCTGGCCCCCTTCAACAAGGCCGTGCCCGCCGACGTGGTCAAGCTCGTCGAGGCGAAGAAGCGCGACATCATCCGCGGCCGGCTGCACCCCTTCGCCGGGCCCGTGAAGGACAGCGCGGGCAAGGTCGTCGTGCCCGCCGGCAGGGCCATGACGGACCAGGAAATGCTCGGCTTCAACTGGTTCGTCGAGGGCGTCGAGGGGACGCTGCCGAAGAAGTAAGCCCGGAGGCCCGGCCCGATGCACCCGGCGCTGGTTGACATGCGCGGCATCCGCAAGGCCTTTCCCGGCGTCGTGGCCAACGACGGGGCGTCGTTCGAGCTGCGCGCGGGCGAGGTCCACGCCCTGCTGGGGGAAAACGGCGCCGGCAAGACGACCCTCATGAACATCCTGGCGGGCCTGTACCGCCCCGACGCGGGCGAGATCCGCCTCGGGGGCCGCGCCGTGGAGATCCGCTCGCCCGGCCGGGCCATCGCGCTGGGCATCGGGATGGTCCACCAGCGCTTCCGGCTCGTGCAGGGCTTCACCGTGGCCGAGAACGTCACCCTCGGCACGCGGGAGCCCCGCTTCGCGATTTCCCGCCGCGCCCTCGAGGAGGCGGTCGGGTCCTTTTCCCGCGGGCAGGGCCTCCCCGTGGACCCGCGGGCCCGCATCTGGCAGCTCTCCGTCGGCGAGCGGCAGCGCGTCGAGATCGTCAAGGCCCTCCGGCGCGGCGCCTCGATCCTCATCATGGACGAGCCCACGGCCGTGCTCACCCCGCAGGAGGTGAACGACCTGTTCGGCGTGATGCGGCGAATGGCCGCCGCGGGCAAGGCGATCGTCTTCATCACCCACAAGCTCGCCGAGGTCATGGAGATCGCCGACCGCATCACCGTCATGCGTCACGGCCGTCACGCGGCCACCGTGGAGAAGGCCGCCACCTCGCCCGTCGAGCTGGCGGCGCTCATGCTGGGCCGCGAGCGCGAGGCCCCGGCGTGCGCGGCGGGGGCCGCCGGGCCGGGGCCCGTGGTCCTGGAGGTCCGCGACGTCACGGCCGACGGGGACCGCGGCGAGAGGGCGCTGCGCGGCCTGTCGCTCGAGGTCCGCGCCGGCGAGATCCTGGGCATCGCCGGCGTGGCGGGCAACGGGCAGCGCGAACTCGCCGAGGCGATCGCCGGCCTGCGCCGCGTCGCCGCCGGCTCGATCCGGGTGGCGGGCGTCGAGGTGGCCAACCGCCCGCCCGCCCGCGCCATCGCCGCGGGCGTGGGCTACATCCCCGAGGACCGCCTGGGCACGGGGCTTGCGCCGGCCATGACCGTCGCCGACAACCTGATCATGAAGGCCTACCGGGGCCCGGAGCTCTCCCGGGG
Organism: Syntrophobacterales bacterium; assembly: GCA_018053845.1. Lineage (GTDB taxonomy): Bacteria > Desulfobacterota > Syntrophia > Syntrophales > UBA2192 > UBA2192. The sequence continues at coordinate 396 of JAGPKU010000151.1, read as the reverse complement.
CCCCTTCCTGCGCCTCGCGCGGATCCTCGCCTGGTCGCGCAGCCTCGCCGAGACATTCCGCATCAAGACCCCTTCGCTCGAGACCCCCGTGGAGAGCCTCTCCGGCGGCAACGCCCAGCGGGTGCTGCTGGCGCGCGAGACGGCCGCGCGGCCGAAGCTCATCGTGGCCGCCCACCCGACGCGAGGGCTCGACGTGGCGGCGGCGGACCAGATCCATGCCGTCCTGCGCGGGCAGCGGCAGGCGGGGGCGGCCGTGCTGCTGATCTCGGGGGACCTCGACGAGATCATGGCCCTCTCGGACCGGATCGCCGTCCTCTACGAGGGGGAGATCCTGGGGACGTTCCCCTGCGGCGCGGCGGACCTCGAACGCATCGGCCTGATGATGGGGGGCGTGCG
>JAGPKU010000150.1 GCA_018053845.1 Syntrophobacterales bacterium | reverse complement strand
ACCCCCGGGCAGCGCCGGGAGATCGAGGAGACGGGCGACCTGGACTTCGGCTACGAGGTCGAGGGCATCGCGCGGTACCGCTGCAACTACTTCAAGCAGAAAAACGGCATCGGCGCCGTGTTCCGCGAAATCCCCTCCACGGTCCTCACCGTCGACCAGCTGGGTCTGCCCCAGGTCCTCAAGCAGCTGGCCATGCTGCCTCGCGGCCTCGTGCTCCTGACGGGCCCCACGGGCAGCGGCAAGTCGACGACGCTGGCGGCCATGATCGAGCACGCCAACGCGAACCGCAAGTGCCACATCGTCACGATCGAGGACCCCATCGAGTTCGTGCATCACCCCAAGCAGTGCATCATCAACCACCGCGAGGTGGAGACCCACACCCAGTCCTTCGCCAAGGCCCTCCGGGCGGCCCTGCGCGAGGACCCCGACATCATCCTCGTCGGCGAAATGCGCGACCTCGAGACGACGATGCTCGCCATCGAGGCGGCCAACACGGGGCACCTGGTGCTGTCCACCATGCACACCATGGGGGCCACGCGGACCATCGACCGCATCGTCGACATGTTCCCCTCGGACCAGCAGTCCCAGATCCGGACCTCGCTCTCCGAGTCGCTCAAGGGGGTCATGTCGCAGGCCCTCTTCAAGCGCATGGACAAGCCCGGCCGGATCGCGGCCCTGGAGATCCTCCTGGTGACGCCCGCGGCGGCGAACCTCATCCGCGAGCAGAAGACCTACCAGCTCATGACGGTCATCCAGACGGGAAGGCGGCTGGGGATGATCTCGCTGGACGACTCCATCGCCGATCTGCTGCAGCGGCGCCTGATCAGCCCCGAGGAGGCCTTCGAAAAGGCCGTGGAAAAGGACCGCTTCGCGAAGCTTCTCAAGGCTCCCCCGCCGGAGTTCTGAGGGTCTCGAGAATCGCCTGCGCCTCGCCCGTTCGCCCGCAGGCGCTCAGGGCCTCGGCGAGCGAAAGCGTGTAGAACGCATTGGCGGGATCCGCCGCGCCCGCCCGACGGAAGGCCTCGGCCGCCTCGGGGGCGCGGTTTTCCTTCATCAGCCTGTTGCCCAGCCGGAAGTAGTAGGTCCCCTCGAAGTCGGGGTTGACGCCGACGGCCTCGCCGTAGGCCTGGAAGGCCTCTTCGACCCGCCCGAGCATCACGAGGGCATCGCCCAGGTCGCATCGGTAGATCGGCTCCTCGCCGGAGGCCGCCGTGGCCCGGCGAAACGCGCTCTCGGCCCTCCCGTATGCGCCCGCCAGCATGTAGGCGTGTCCCATCTTGTTGAGGAACATCCCCTCCTTGCCCGGGAAGTCGTTCTCGATGGCCCGCCGGTAGGAGGCCTCCGCCTCGTCGAAGCGCCCGGCGGCGATGAGTGCGCCGCCCACGGAAGCGTGGAAGACCGACATGTCGGGCTCCTCGGCCGCCAGGGCCTCGAAGATCGCCAGGGCCTCCGCGTGACGGCCGGCCCGCAGGTAGGCATCGCCGAGGGTGTGGCGCAGGTGGACGTCCTTCTTCTGGACGGCCACGGCCCGCTCGCAGACATCCACGAGCCGGTCGTACTGCCTCGTCTCGCGGAAGAGCCGCACCAGCTCGTCGTAGGCAAAGCCGGTGAAGACCTTCCTGGCCAGTTCTTTCCGGAACAGCTTCTCGAACTGCTCCACCGCCTCCTCGATCTCGCCGTTGTCCTTGAGGGCCCAGGCCAGGCACAGGACGAAGGAGTCCATGTCGGGCTTCATCCGGATGAGCTGCCGGTATACGGCGATCGCCTCAGGGTAGCGCTTCTCCTTCATGTACAGCTGCGCCATGCGCTCGTATTGTTCGGTGTTGGTCTGGTCGGTCATCTCCTCGATTTCCTTTCCGGTCGTGCCGTACTGCGGACCCCGCACTCAGAACCCGCCCATGCAGGAAGTGACGGTTCGATGCTCCGCGGCTCCGGGCTTCCGAACCTCCTGACTTCCGTGCGTTTCCGGTGCATCCTATATAACGAAGCCCGTCCCGGCGCAATCGGGAAAGTGAGGGGTGAAGGGCGTGTGAAGCGGAAGAGACGAGAATTTTCATTGACAGGGCGCAAACTCGGCATATATTGCCATTTTTGAATATGGAGGCCGTGCGATGAAAGACTTCATCCGGGTCATGAAGGCCCTGTCGGATCCCAACCGGGTCAAGGTCGTCAAGATGCTCCAGCAGCGGGAAATGTGCGTCTGCGAGATGCAGGAGGCCCTGGGGATTGCCCAGCCGACTGTATCCAAGCATCTGAAAATACTGGAAGAAGCCGGCCTTGTGCAGTCCAGGAAGGATGGTCTCTGGGTCTGTTACCGGTTGAGCGGAGACGGCAGCCCCTATGCGGCAAGCCTTCTGGGAAATCTAAGGTACTGGATCGAGACCGATCCGGAAATTATCGCCCTGCGGGAATACATTCCAGGGCTGCAAAGGGAACTGATACGGAAGAAAGAGGCATCGCCGACGGAAATGAGGAAAGAAAACGGCATTGCGGCTCAGGACGCGGCGACGGAAAGGAAGGAAACCCGTGATTGAAGAACTCTTGATCGCAGGACTCCTGGCGCTCCAGGATTATGTGGCAACCCACGTGCTCACGTGCCTCGTCCCGGCATTCCTCCTGGCCGGCGCCATGGTGGCCTTCATCAATCAGGAGGCGATTCTCGGCTACCTGGGCGAAAAGGCGAACAAGGCAAAGTCCTTTTCCCTGGCGGGCGTCGCCAGCTTCTTCGTGGCCGCCTGCTCCTGCACGGTCATCCCCGTCTCGGCGGGTCTCTATTACAGCGGCGCCGCCGTCGGCGTGGCCTTCATCGTCCTGTGGGTCGCCCCCTCGGCCAACATCCTCTCGCTGGTCTACACGGGGAACATCCTGGGGGGGGAGATCGTCGTTGCCCGCGTCGCGGCCTCGCTGGCCATGGCCTTCGTCGTGGGGTGGGTCATGACCCTCGCCTTCCGCAACGAAGTGCGGGAGGCGATCGCCGTATCGGGAGACACCGGGGAAAAGGGAGAAATCGTTTCCCGGAGGCACGTGATCCTGCTTCTTCTCATTGTCGTTTCCCTGCTTGCCCCCAACTACATCGGGCGGACCGGGCCTTACTGGGAGAAGGTTCTCATCTGGGGGATCGCGTCCATCGTCCTGTTCGGCTACGCGCTGACAATGTTCTCGAAAGACGAGATCAAGAGCTGGCTCAGGGAGACTTGGTGGTTCGTCCGGATCATCCTGCCGCTGCTGCTGGCCGGCGTGGTCGCCGTCGGCGTCATCGGGAAGCTGCTGCCCGAGGTGTGGATCCGCGCCTGGCTGGGCGGCAACGGCGTGACGGCCTCCTTCCTCGCCACCATGATCGG
>JAGPKU010000149.1 GCA_018053845.1 Syntrophobacterales bacterium | reverse complement strand
GTCGTCACGTCCCCCGAGCGGATGTCCTCCTCGAGGGCGCGGCGGATGATCTTCCGGACGGCCTCCATCTCCAGCATCGTCGCTCTCCCTTACCCCTGATGGGTCTTGCTTCTCCAGGGCTGCCTTGTATGCCCGTTGGGTATGCCCGTGAAGTCGGGAAGCTCGGAAGAGCGGAACAGCGGGGTGGATCCTATTCCTTTTCTTATCCGCTCTTGCCGCGTTCCTCACTTCCGCTTTTCACATTCTCGAAGCCTCAAGCCGGCCTCCCGTCGGAACCGAAAGGGATGTTCCCGCCTGCTCAAAGCTTTCGGAGGGCCTCCTGCAGGATATCGAACCGCTCGTTGAGCGCCCGGGCCTTCGCCTCTTCCTTGTCGATGACGGCCTGGGCCGCCTTCTGCCAGAAGTCGGGGTTCTCGAGCTTGCGGTTCACCTGGGCCAGTTCCTTCTCGACCCGGGCCATCTCCTTTTCGAGCCGCGCCTTTTCGCCCGAGCGGTCGAGCCCGCCCTCCAGGATGACGAAGACCTTCACGGGTCCCGCCACCCCCGTGGCGGCATCCTTCGGCTCCTGCCCCGCGGAGACGATGGAGAAGCTCTCCAGGCGGGCCAGGTTGACGACGTAGCCCGTCCCGGACTCGAGGAGCGGCAGGAGCGACCGGTCCTCCGTCGTCACCAGGGCCTTCAGCTTCTTCGAGGGGGAGATCCCCTTTTCGCCCTTGATGTTGCGGATCGAGCCGATCACCTCCATCAGGAGACCCATGTCCCGCTCCGCCTCGTCGTCCTTGAACCGCTCGTCCGCCGTGGGGAAGGGCGCCACCATGATGGATGGGCCTTTGGCGATCTTCTGCCAGATCTCCTCGGTCACGAAGGGCATGAAGGGGTGCAGGAGCTCGAGGCTCGATCGCAGCACGGTGAGCATCGTCTCCTGGGCCGCGAGCCGCGCCGCGGGGTTGTCCCTGCCGTACAGGGCGGGCTTGATGAGCTCCAGGTACCAGTCGCAGAACTCCTGCCAGACGAAGCGGTACAGGTGGGCCGCGGCGTCGTTGAAGCGGTACTCGTCGAGGCTCCGGGTCACATCGGCGATCGTGCCGCTGAGGCGGGCCCGGATCCAGCGGTCCGCCAGGGAGTAGTCCTCCTTCTTCACCGAGACGGGTCCGTCGGGGTAGCCCTCGAGATTCATCATGCACAGCCGCGCGGCGTTCCAGATCTTGTTGACGAAGTGCTTGTAGCCCTCGATGCGCTCCTCGGACATCCGGATGTCTCGCCCCTGGGCCGTGAAGGCCGCCAGGGTGAACCGGAAGGCGTCGGCGCCGAACTTGTCGATCATCTCCAGCGGGTCGATGATGTTTCCCTTGGACTTGCTCATCTTGTCGCCGTGCACGTCGCGGACCAGCGCGTGCAGGTACACGTGCCTGAAGGGCACATCCTTCATGATGTAGAGGCCCATCATCATCATGCGGGCCACCCAGAAGAACAGGATGTCGAAGCCCGTGATGAGCAGGCTCGTGGGGTAGAAGGTCTTGAGGGCCGGCTTGTCGTCGGGCCATCCCAGCGTCGTGAAGGGCCAGAGGGCCGAGCTGAACCACGTGTCCAGGACGTCCTCCTCCTGCTGGAGCTTCGTGCCCTCGCACTTGGGGCACCGCGTCGGGTCGTCGGTCTGCACGATCACCTCGCCGCAGCCCTCGCAGGTCCACAGGGGGATGCGGTGTCCCCACCAGATCTGGCGCGAGATGCACCAGTCGCGGATGTTGTTCATCCACTCGAAGTAGGTCGCGTCCCACATGGACGGGATGAGCTTCGTGTCGCCCTTGACGACGGCGGCGACGGCCGTCTTGGCCAGGGGGGCGACCTTGACGAAGTACTGCGCCGAGACGGCGGGCTCGATATCGGTCTTGCAGCGGTAGCAGCGGCCGATGTTGTGGGTGTAGTCCTCGATCCGGATGAGATAGCCGCCTTTCTCGAGATCCCTCACGATGTTTCGGCGGGCCTCGTAGCGGTCCTGCCCCCTGTAGACGCCGCCGTTTTCGTTGATCACGGCGCTGCCGTCCATGATCTTGATGATCTCGAGGTTGTGGCGCCCGGCGATGGCGAAGTCCGCCGCATCGCAGGCCGGCGTGATCTTCACGGCCCCGGAGCCGAAGTCCATGGTCACGTAGTCGTCGGCGATGACGGGGATCTCCTTGTTGACGAGCGGCAGGATCACCATCTTGCCGATGACGTCCTTGTAGCGCGGGTCGTTGGGGTTGACGGCCACGGCCGTGTCGCCCAGCATCGTCTCGGGCCGCGTGGTGGCCACGCGGATCTCCCCCGTGCCGTCGGCATAGGGGTAGCGGATGTGCCAGAGGTTGCTCTTCTCCTGCTCGAACTCCACCTCGAGATCCGAGATGGCCGTGTGGCAGCGGGGGCACCAGTTGACGATGTAATCGCCCTTGTAGATGAGGCCGTCGTGCCAGAGACGCACGAAGACCTCGCGGACCGCCCGGGAGAGCCCCTCGTCCATGGTGAAGCGCTCGCGCTCCCAGTCGCAGGAACAGCCGAGGCGCTGGAGCTGGTGCAGGATGACGCCGCCGTACTTCTCCTTCCACTGCCAGACGCGCTCGATGAACTTCTCCCGGCCCAGGTCGTGCCGCGTCTTGCCTTCCCGGGCCAGTTCCTGCTCGACGACGTTCTGCGTCGCGATCCCGGCGTGGTCCGTGCCCGGCATCCACAGGGCGTTGTAGCCCTGCATGCGGCGGTACCGGGTCATGATGTCCTGCAGGGTGTTGTTCAGGGCGTGCCCCATGTGGAGCATCCCCGTCACGTTGGGGGGCGGGATGACGATGCAGAAGGGCTTTCGGTCACTCTCGTCCTGGGCGTGAAAAAAGCGGTGCTCGAGCCAGAACTTGTACCACTTCGCCTCCACATCCTTCGACTCGTAGCCCTTGGGCAGCGTCTTGACGTCCATCGGTCCCCCCATTCGGTCTTCTCGGTTTGTTTTTCGTCCCAGGGTTCCCCGCCGGCGGCGGAGAGCTCCGTAATGTCCGGTTTTCTATCCGGTCGGCAGACTCAAGTCAAGGATTTTTCAAGGAATCGGGGCGGTTTGACCCGGGCGGGGACTGCCCCGCCGGAAATTGAGGAACTCCGCGATGCGGGCCTTGACGGCATCGGCCGCGGAGGGGTGGAACCACTCGATTGCGGGCTCCCTCCGAAACCAGGTCATCTGGCGCCGCGCATAGTGACGGGTGTCGCGCTGCATGGACCGCAGGGCTTCCTCGAGGGTCATGCCGCCCTTCAAGTAACGGATGACGTATCGGTAGCCAAGTGTTTGCAGCGGCTTGAGTTTCTCGTCATAGCCCATTCGCAGGA
>JAGPKU010000058.1 GCA_018053845.1 Syntrophobacterales bacterium | reverse complement strand
AACAGGGGGAATGCGTGTTGATCCTGAACCGCTCGGGCCGCGGGCCCGATATCGCTTATCCCTGCCCCTGGGGCTACAAGGTCATCGGCTCGGACGCGGAGCGCCTGCGAGGCGCCATCGCCGAGGTGATCCAGGAGCGCCCCCACACCGTCACCCCGTCCCACCGAAGCATTACGGGAAAGTACCACTGTCTCGATCTGGAGCTCGTCGTCACGAGCGAGGAGTGCCGCCTCGAGATCTACGAGGGCCTTCGCCGGCACCCCGCGGTGAAGATCGTCCTGTGAAGGACAGCCGCAGGCAACAAGCAGCAAGCCACAAGGCATAAAAAGGCCCCGGTCGGTTTCCGGCCGGGGCCCTTTTCGACTCTCCCATCCGTTCATCACTGAAAATAGTACGTGCCCCCGTGTGGGACGAGCGGGGCCTGCTGAACCGTCAGACCTGCCTTTTCGGCCGCCCTCCGGTAGTCCCTCGGCGGGCGGTCCATCGGTTCGTCGGTCAAGTCGAAGACCCCCCACTGCTGGGGAATGAGCACCCTGGCCCGGAGGTCCTGATATGCCAGCACGGCCTCGTCGGGGTCGATGTGGTAGGCCGACATGAACCAGCGCGGCTCGTAAGCCCCGATCGGAAGCAGCGCCGCGTCCAGGGGCCCGAACTTGCGCCCGATCTCGGCGAATCCCGGGAAATATCCGGAATCCCCCGCGAAGAAGACCTTTCGGTTGGCCGACTCGACGAGCCAGGAGCCCCACAGGCGCCGGTTGGTGTCCCGGGGGGTCCGCTTCGTCCAGTGCTGCGCAGGCAGGAACCGGTAGGTGACGCCGTGGATCGTGTATTTCTGGAACCAGTCCAGCTCGATGACCTTCGCGCCGGGCAGGACATCCTCGAACCATTCCCGGTAGCCGAGCGGCGTCAGGTAGAGCGGCCCCGCGCCGATCTTTCGGATGCTGTCCTTGTCGAGGTGGTCGTAGTGACTGTGCGAGATGAGGATCACCTGCATGGGGGGGAGCTCCTCGGGCTGCAGCGGAAACGGCGCATGCCGGTCGATGAAATAAACGATGTCCCCGAATACGGGATCCGTCAGGATGTTCTGGCCGTTGACCCGGATCCAGAGCGTGGCATGCCCCAGGTAGGTGACGGAGTCCTCCGCTTTCAGGATGGAGGCCACGTCGGGCTTCGTGACGGGGAAGTAGGGCCGCTGCCTTTTTTCCTTCCGGAAGGGGTTGGGGCTGATCTTCCACTGCAGGAGCCGCAGGATGCCGCCCGCCTGCTCTTCCGGCATCCAGGGGTTGCGAAAGCCCGGGTTGGTGTGATGGGCCCTCTCGCGCGCAAGCGTCTCGATATCCTTCGCCTGACCCCAGGCCGGATCGGGAGCGTAAAAAGCGGCCGCCAGCAAGAAAGCGGATCCGATCAGTGCCGATAGCGCCTGCATGACCACCTGTCCTGTCGCCCCCCTTGAAAAACCCCCCGGGACCGCCGATCCGGGATGACAAGGGTTTCTTACAATCCCGGGGCCCCGTGAGGCAACAGAAATCTTGCGCCCCCGCGCAGCCCCCTATCTTTTTGATCGGTTCTCCGGTAAGAAGGACCCATGCGGCGGCTCACCCCTTTCCTCATCACTCTCGCCCTGCTCTCCGGGGCAACGGCCGTGGCGGCCGGTTCCGGTCCGGAGCCGGGCCTCGAGGCGAAAATCGGCCAGATGATCATGGTCGGGTTCCGGGGCCTCGCCGTGACCGACCGGGACCCCATCGCACGGGATATCCGGGAGCGGCACATCGGGGGCGTGATCCTCTTCGACTATGACGTCCCCACGCGCACCTGGGGGCGCAATATCGATTCCCCCGGCCAGCTCCGGCGGCTCATCGGCACCCTGCAAAACATGGCGGCCACCCCGCTGTTCGTCGCCGTCGACCAGGAGGGGGGAAGGATCGTCCGGCTGAAGGAAAAGGCGGGGTTTCCCCCGACCCTGTCCCAGAAGCGGCTCGGCGCCCGAGGCGACGCCGAACGCACGGCAAGAGAGGCGGAGCGCACGGCGAGGACCCTGGCGGAACTCGGCATCAACCTCAACTTCGCCCCCGTCGTGGACCTCGATCTCAACCCGGAAAACCCGGTCATCGGGAAACTCGAGAGGAGCTTTTCCCGCGATCCCGAAACGGTGAGCCGCCACGCCCTGGCCGTCATCGAGGCCCACCGGCGCAACGGCGTCCTGACGGCGCCGAAACACTTCCCGGGACACGGGAGCGCCGCGGGGGACACCCACGAGGGGTTCGTCGACGTGACGGCCCGGTGGTCCGCCTCGGAACTCAAGCCTTTCCAGGACCTGATCCGCCGCGGACGGGCCGACATGATCATGACGGCACATCTCTTCAACGGGACACTCGACCCCGTCTGGCCGTCGACCCTGTCTCGCCGGACCCTGACCGGCCTGCTGCGGGGCGAGATGGGGTTTTCGGGCGTCGTGATCACCGACGATCTGCAGATGAAGGCCATCGCCTCACGCTACGACTTCGAGACGGTCGTCAGGCAGTCGATCCTCGCCGGCGTCGACATCCTGCTGTTCGCCAACAATTCCGTCTACGAGGAAGACATCGCCGCGCGGGCCGCGGGGACGATCCGCACCCTCGTCGAAAAGGACGTGATCCCCCGGGAGCGGATCGACGAGTCCTGGCGGCGGATCATGCAGCTCAAGGAAAAGCTCAACAGATGACGGAGGTTGAGAAGCTCGGATGTGGGGAGGCCGGGAACTCCAATGGGCCGATTCCGTTCAGCGTGTCGTCTGGGCCGCCTCTCGTTTCACTCTTCCCGCCCCTGATTCCTCAGTAAAAAAGAAAGACCGCATCCAGGAAGTAGAACAGCCACCCGGCCGTCGTGGCCAGACCGAGAATCCAGAGCGGCTTCTTCTTCGTCAGTGCCGCGAGCGACGAGAGCATGATGGCGATCTGCAGGAAAATCAGCGCGTAGCCGAAGTTTCCCGCCCGGGCCGTGGCCTCCTTCTTTTCCCTGGCGAGCGATTCCGCCTTTTCCTTGATCTCGCTTTTCTCGGCCTCGTAGCGTTCGATGTTCCTGCCGTAGCGCGCGAGCATCCGGTCGGCCTTTTCCCGCGCTGCCTTCGGGATCTTTCCCGCCTGGGCGAGCAGCTCCTGCTCGACCTTTTCCTTCTGCATCTCGAAGGCGTGCTGCTTGATGCTCTTGGCCTGGTAGTAGGCCCACATGTCCGTCTCCTCGCCCTGGTGGAGTACGGCGCGGGAGGAGTATTTCCCGACGTAGAGGGTCGTGATGGCGGCCAAGACGGCCATGACGGCCGTGCTCAACGCGATCCAGGTCATGAAGCGGTCCGGTTTCGTCTCTGTCATGGGACGGGTCCTCCAAACGCAGTGATCGGCACGGAAAATAAGGACGTTTTTTTACTTGATCCGCCGAAACCTGTCAATTACATTGACCCGTGAGGCCTGACCCTTGCAGGGGATCGGCGATGCATCCCCTTCGAAGAAAATGAACTCACGGGCGGTGTCACGGCATGAACAAAATCCCCCCGCTTCTCGCTGCGCTGCTGTTCTTTCTCGCCTCTTCGTTTCCCGGCCCGGCGGCGGCCGAGCCGGTCGACCTGACGGTCCTGCACATCAACGACTTCCACGGCAATCTCCTCCCCCGGCCGGGCAAGGAGGGCAAGCCGGCGACGGGCGGCATGGCCCGGATCGCAAAGATGGTCGCCGAGGAGCGGGCGAAGAACCCCGGGGGCACGCTCCTGCTCTCGGCGGGCGACATGTTCCAGGGCACGCCCATCTCGAATCTCTTCCGGGGCAAGCCCGTCATCGAGGCCATGAACCGGATGGGGTTCGACGCCATGACCGTGGGCAATCACGAGTTCGACTGGGGGATGGAGGCGTTTGACGACCTGAGACAGGCGGCGGCCTTCCCCTTTTTGTCGGCCAACATCGTCGACGGGCAGGGGGCGCTGCTGCCGGGCGTCAAGCCCTACATCCTCGTCCGGAAGAAGGGGCTGAAGATCGCCGTCATCGGCATCACGACGCCCGAGACGCACTACGCGACCAAGCCGGGAAATCTCCGGGGGTATCGGGTGATCGCCGTCGAGAAGGTCCTCCCGGCGCTCATCGCGAAAGTCAGGCAGGAAGGGGCCGGCACCGTGATCGTCCTGTCGCATATGGGGCTCGACGAGGACAGGGAGACGGCCTCGAAGGTCGGGGGGATCGATCTCATCGTGGGCGGACACAGCCACACGGAGGTGAAGACGGCGGTGGCGGTCGGCTCGACGATCATCGTACAGGCGGGCTACTACGGGCAGCACCTCGGGGTCCTGAAGATCGCCGTGGACTCCGCCTCGGGGAAGATCGTCCGGCAGCCCGAACGACGGATCCTGCGGAAGGTCCAGTCGGGCCCCGCGGACCCCGTGGACGAAGGGGTCGCCGCCATCGTCCGGAAGTACGACGACCAGATCCGCGAGGAGTTCGGACGCACCGTCGGCGAAACGCGCGTCGACCTGGCGAAGCGGCCCTTCGAGTCCAACCTCGGGAACCTCGTCTGCGATGCCATGCGCGAGGCGACGGGGGCCGACGCGGCGATCCAGAACAACGGCGGGATCCGGACGGCCATCCCCAAGGGGAAGATCACGCTGGAGCAGGTCTACATGCTGCTGCCCTTCGACAACAACCTCATGACCCTGGAGCTCACGGGGGCCCAGATCGCGGAGATCCTCGAGCACAACGCGAAGACGGAGGGCATGCTGCAGGTATCGGGGCTGAAGGTGATGTACGACATGACGGCCCCGGAAGGTTCCCGGGTGAAGGAGCTGACGATCGGCGGGAAACCCGCGGAGCGGTCGCGCACCTACCGGGTGACGACGAACGATTTCCTCGCGGCGGGGGGGGACCGCTTCGGGATGTTCCGCGAGGGGAAGAATGCCGTCATCGGGGACAACGTGCGGGATGCGTTTCTCGATTATCTCAGGAAACACTCCCCCGTGTCGCCCCGGACGGAGGGAAGGATCGTGGTGACGCCATGAGCGCAGACAAGATGACCGTGTACGTCAACGGCAACGCCGTTGAGCTCCACCGGGGCATGAAGGTGAAACACGCCCTCATCGCCTGCGACCAGTCCCTCTACGATGCCGCCGAGGCCGGCGAGCTGGCCGTGCGCGACGCCGGCGGGTTCACCGTGGGTCTGGAAGGCTCGCTGCGCGACGGGGCCAAGCTCTATACCTCCAAGCCCGACGAGTGACGGCAGGCGGCTGACCGGGGGAGCATCCCCGGGGCGGCCCCGAGTGCCGTTGCGGGCTTCGAGCTTGTGAAGATCGGAAGAGCGGAAGTGGAGAAGAGTGGACAAGAAGAAATCTCCCCTCGGCGCCGATCTTCCGCTTTTGCTCACTTCCGATTTTCCCATGCCCTTCATGTCGAGTGAACAATCTCCCCGAACGGGTGCGGGTTCATGCCCAGCCGTTTCGACGTCGTGATCATCGGCGCGGGGCCTGCGGGAATCGCCTGCGCGCAGGCGCTGGCGGGCTCGAGCCTCCGCGTCCTGATGCTCGAGAAAGGCGAGACCATCGGCCCCAAGGTCTGTGCGGGCGGGCTGACCCGCAGGGCGACCCGCTTCGGTGTGCCCGGGGATCGCGCCCGATCGTTCCGCGAGCAGGTCATCCGCATCGACGACGGGCCGCCTTTCCGCATCGCGCTGACCCACCCGATGATGACGGTGAGCCGAACGGATCTGGCCCGTCATCAACTGGCCGGGCTCGAAAGGGCCCCCAACGTCGAGATCGCCGCGGGGACGAGGGTGACCGGCCTTTCCGACGGCACGGTCACGACGACCCGGGGCGCCTTCTCCTTCCGGCACCTCGTGGCCGCCGACGGCTCGCAGTCCATCGTGCGAAGACACCTCGGGCTTCCCTCCCGGTTCGGCGTCGGCCTGTACTACGAGGTCCCCCGGCTCTGCGACGAGGTCCGGTTTCAATTCAAGCCTTCACTCTTCCGCTCGGGCTTCCTGTGGGTCTTCCCGCACCTCGACTGCACCAACATCGGGATCGGGTTCAACCCCGACGGGCTCACGGCGGGACTGGCCAAGGTGATTCTCCAGCAGTTCGTGCAGGAGATGGGGTTTGCGGCAGACGATGTACGCCTCCGGGGGGGGACCATCAGCCACCTGTACCGGGGATGGCGTTTCGGGAACATCTTTCTCGCCGGCGACGCGGCGGGGCTGGCCTCGAAGGCCTCCGGCGAGGGGATCCCCTTCGCCCTCGTGAGCGGCCGGGAGATCGGGCGGGCCCTCCTCGACCCCGGCTACACGATGCCCGAGTTCCGCCGGATGCTGACGCTCAAACGGCGCCAGGAGGCCTGCTGGCGTCTTTTCGAGAGCGTTCCCCGCATGCACCGGAGCTTTCTGGCGGCCTATTTCACGATGATGAAGAGGCCGTGGATGCAGGCCTACATGGGCTACTAGCGACTGCGCCGCGGCTGAAGGCATATGGCAAAGGGCTCAAGGCAAGAACCGAAGCGGGTGCGCTACAACCCGGGCAACCTCGGCGATCTGCTCAAGCACGGCTGGCTCGTGGAGTGCGTCCGCTTCCTGCACCGCCTGAACGAGGGGGAGCCCCTGCGGTACGCCGACACGTTCTGCGGGTTTGCGGAGTACGACATCGCCGGGGAGTTCGCGGAACGGATCCGCGAGCGCTTTCACGTCCCGACCTTCCGCACGCTCCAGGAGCCCTTCCTGGCCCGCGGGAAGTACGCCGGCAGCGTCACCCTCGCCGGGCTCGCCGCGGAGGGCCGTCTGAGGCCGTTTCTGTTCGACACCAACCCCGAGGCCCTCGCCGGTTTCCCCGCCGGGCACGTCGAGTCGCTGGAAATGCAATCGGGCTTTGATATACTGGAAACAGGCGAGCCCTACGACCTGATCTTCCTCGACCCCTACGACGACATCTGGGACGACTGCGAGGGGGTGCTCGCAAGGGCCGCCGCCCGCAGCCGCGGCGCGTCGGTCCTGATCTTCCTCCCCTTCAGGGCCGGGGCGCAGGAAGAAACGTTGGCGGCGGCTCTCGACCGGCTCGGCATCAACTGCCTGACGGGAACCGTCCGGAACCCGGGGAGCCGCCTGGACGGCAGGCACCACTTCGCGACGGTGCTCATGCCGGCGGCCGCGTTGAATCCCGGCGCCGTCCTCGGCCTTTTCGGCGAGCTGAATATCGTCACGGCCCGCGTCAAGGCGCTCGCGGCCCCTTTCTGAACCGATGCGGGCACGGTCCATGCACAAGAGCGAAGGGTGGGTAAACCCTTCCATCGGGAGGCCGGAATGAAGGAGTACGAGGTCATCATCGTCGGCGGGGGCCCTGCGGGGATCTTTGCGGCGCTGACGCTGGCCGCAGGCGACGCGAAGGACGTCCTGCTGCTCGAGCAGGGCAAGGGGATCGGGGATCGCAGCCGCAGCTGCGCAGGCGACATGCTGTGCGGATGGGGCGGCGCCGGGGCCTACAGCGACGGCAAGCTGACCCTCTCGACGGAGGTGGGAGGCCACCTGGGCGATTTCCTCGACGACAAGTCCCTGTTCGATCTGCTGGCCGAGGCCGACCGCATCTACGTGGAGCACGGGGCCCCGGACCGGCTGTTCGGCGATCTCTCGCCCGCGGTGGAGGAGCTGGGCGAGAAGGCCCGCCTGGCCGGCCTCGAGTTCATCCCCTCCCGGATCCGCCACATCGGCACGGAGAACTGCGTCCAGGTCCTGGGCAGGATGTACGAGTCGCTCGCGGGCAGGATCGAGATCTGCACGGATTGCCGCGTGCAGTCCATCCTGGCCCAAGAGGGCCGGGTCATCGGGGTGAAGCTCGCCGACGGCGAGACCCGCTACGGCCGCCACGTGATCGTGGCGCCGGGCCGCTCGGGGGCCGCGTGGATGAAGGAGGAGGCCAAATCGCTCGGCATCCGGACGCGGGCGAGCGCCGTCGACATCGGCGTCCGCGTCGAGCTGCCCGCCACGGTCCTCAAGCCGCTCACCGACGTGAGCTACGAATCCAAGCTCGTCTACTACTCGAAGAGCTTCGACGACCGGGTCCGCACCTTCTGCATGAACCCCTACGGGGAGGTGGTGGCCGAGAGCAACGAGGGGCTCGTCACCGTCAACGGCCACAGCTATGCCTCGAGGAGGTCCGACAACACCAATTTCGCCATCCTGGTGAGCAGCTCCTTCACGGAGCCCTTCGACGATCCCATCGCCTACGGCCGTTCCATCGCGCAGCTCGCCAATCTCCTGGGACAGGGGGTCATCGTCCAGCGGCTGGGCGACCTGCTGCAGGGGCGCCGCTCCACGAAGGAGCGCATCGCGAAGTGCCTCACGCGGCCGACCCTCGGAGACGCCACCCCGGGGGACCTGAGCTTCGTCTTCCCCTACCGGCATCTCAAGAACATCATCGAGATGCTCCAGGCCATGGACAGCCTCGCGCCCGGCGTCGACTCGCGCCACACGCTCCTGTACGGCGTGGAGGTCAAGTTCTACTCGAACCGCATCGAGGTGTCGAAGCAACTCGAGACGAGGATCGCCAATCTCTTCGCCGTCGGGGACGGCGCGGGGATCACCCGAGGCCTTCTTCAGGCCTCGGCAAGCGGCATCGTGGCCGCGCGGGCGATCGCAGAACGAATGGCTCAGGGCCGGTAGCGCCCGGCGGAATCAAAACGCTTGAACCACGAATCGGGAAAGGGTGTGCCGATGAGATGACTGGGAATCTTGCTCGCCGTTGCGGGCCTGGCAAGTCTGTGGATGGTTTTGATGGCCCTTCAGGCGGGGGATGTCAGCGGGGCCCTGCTCTTCTTCGGCTTCGCCCTGCTGCTCGGCCTGATCGCGTTCGCCCTGATCCGGCAGTGGAGGACGGGATGCGCAGCCGATGCCGACACGGGAAATACCCAGCCGCCCGCACCGGTCCGTTTCGTCCCGCACCGGTTTCTCATGGCCGCCCTGATCGTTACCGCGCTGGCCATCCTGGCGGCCTTTGTGCTGCCGCTTGTTTTTCGCTAGGCCGGAGGTTCGGCGGCTAGAGGCGCCCGTTGAGGATCAGGCTGAGCCTCAGGTCGCCGTCGATCCCGTCGAAAAGATCCCGGATCTCCCAGGCGCCGCTCAGGTTGAGCTTTTTCTCTTTCTTTTCGAAGGCTTCTTCAGTATGCTTCTCTTCGATCGAACCGAACGTCATGGGGCTTCCTTTCCGCCGCCTGCAGGACGGCTTGCCCCTGACAGACCCGGATGTCTTCTGCATCATTGCGCCGCTTTTGTCAAGGGCCATCAACGTCATCACCCGAGGAGGAGGAAGATGAAAAAGATCGGATTTGCGCTGGGGTTGATCGTGGCATGTTCGCTCCTGTTCACCGCTGCTTACGCGGCAAGCCCGGATGCCATCATCGGCAAGTGGCTCAACGGCAAGCAGACGGCCCACGTGGAAATCTACAAGGCGGACGGGAAGTACTTCGGGAAAATCGTGTGGTTGAAGGAACCGGTCTACCCCGCCGACGACAAGAAGGGCATGGCGGGCAAGACCAAGGTGGACCGGGAAAACCCCGATGCGGCCAAGCGAAACCAGCCCATCCTGGGGCTGGTCATCCTGCGGGATTTCACCTTCGTGAAGGACGGTCTCTGGGAAAACGGGATGATCTACGATCCGGAAAACGGGAAGGACTACAAGTGCAAGATGACCCTGGAGTCCCCCGACATCCTCAACGTCCGCGGGTTCATCGGCATCTCACTGATCGGCCGGACCGACACGTGGACGAGGGTCAAATAGAGCAGCGGGCAGAGGCTCGAGGGGATCGGGCAGCGGGAAAAGACTGGGAACAAACTGAAACATCGACGGCAAAAGAAAACCCCCCTTCATCCTTCAAAAAGGAAGATCGGGGGTTTCTTGTTTCACGCGACCCGCAATCCTCGCCCCTGCGCGAAGCGCTAGTCTGAAACCACTTCGGGCCGCATCGACACGATCGCCGTCCGGCCTTCCTTCGGCTCCTTGCTGTACTGCTTGTAGAGGGCCATCACGCGCCTGACGTAGCCCTGCGTCTCCGCGTAGGGGGGGATGCCGCCGTAGCGGGCCACGGCCTTCTCCCCCGCGTTGTAGGCCGCAAGCGCCAGGGGCAGGTGGCCGTTGTAGACGTTCATGAGATAGCGCAGGTACTTGACGCCCCCCTCGATGTTGGACTCGGGCTCGAAGCTGTCCTTGACCTGCAGGGTTGAGGCTGTTCTGGGCATGAGCTGCATGAGGCCCTGGGCGCCCTTGGGCGAGACGGCCTTGTGATTGAAGTTGGACTCGGCCTTGATGACGGCCTTGACCAGGGAGTAGTCGACCTTGTACTTGTCCGAGGCCTTCTGGATCAGGGGGCCGTATTTCGTCATGTCGATGCCGGCCCGGATGATCACGCGCCGCTCCTTGATCCAGAGCTTGTAGTCGGGGCTGGTGGGCAGGTTGGTGATGTGCATGACCCCGTTGTCGTCGGTGTAGCGATAGATGTCGGCACGGGCCGGTGCGGCCGGGAAGAGGACGACCAGCGTCAAGATCCCGAAGACAACGGATGCCAGAACGGGCTTCATGCAGGGTTTCATCTACGGCACCAAGAGGGGAACGAATTCCGCACGAAAAATCCTTCTATCAAAATTGAAGGCTTGGAGAAAGCGCAATCTTTCACGCCTCTTCGCACCCGAAAGAGTTTCAAGAACCGTACCACCCTCCTTTTCTATCGGCTTTTCGACCTTCAACATAAGTCTTCCTGGATGTTTCTCTCCATTCTTCTTTTCTTGCCTTCTTACCTTCCTACCCACTTATCTTTTCCCTTCCCACCCAGGTTTTCATACTCCCCGTGACGCCCATGATGACCACGAGCGCCTGGAACCAGGAATCAGGCATGAGCCTCAGCCTTGGGATCAGATGTACCGTGACGGGGCGCTTCGGGGAATACCTTCCCTTTTTCAGGGCCGACTCCACGATCGCCTCGGCGATCACGTCGTGATCCTTCAGCAGCGGCGCGATCAGGTTGCCGAGAAATCCGAGCTTGGCGCCCTCGAACATCCCCTTGGCGATGTAGCTCGGGTGGATGGAGGACCACCGCACGCCTCTCTTCCCCCTCTCCCAGGCCTCGAATCGAAGGGACTCCGTGAGGCCCCAGACGGCCCACTTCGTGGCGGCGTACATGGCAAGCCGCGGAACCCCGAGGGTGGCCGAGGCCGATGAGATGTTCACGACGTGGCCGCTGTCGCGTTCGTACATGGCGGGGAGAAAGGCCTTGATGGTGTAGATCATGGAGGTCAGGTTGACGGCGATGGTTTTCTCCCAGGCTTCGTCGGGCTGATCCAGGAAATCCCCCCCCATGACGTAGCCGGCGTTGTTGATGAGGATATCCACCCGCCCCATCTCCGCGGCGGCCGTTTTCGCCAGCTCGTAGACACGGGCCTTGTCCGTCACATCGCAGACATGGGCAAAGACCTTCCCGCCCATCGCCACCAGTTCCTTCCTCGCCCCCTCCAGCGCGGGGGCGTTGAGGTCCCAGAGGGTGACGGCGCACCCCTCCCGGATGAGCCTCTTCGCGGTGGCCAGGCCGATCCCCATGGCCCCTCCCGTGACGACGGCGCCCTTGCCCTTCAGATCCATCGCAACCCCCTCCTTCCCGGGGCAATGACCCCAAACCCCTTTACCTGAAAAAATCCTTAATGATATCGAACCGATTTCCGATATACACTTCAAGAGACCCGGCAATCTGCACCCTCTGCGGAAACCGAGCAAGGAGCGAACATGAGCGACAGAGTCAACGTGATCTTCTCGGGCACGAACCGGAATTTCCTCTACAACTGCGAGATCCCCACTTCCGTCCTGCCCCGCAACGGCGACCGGATCTGTCTGAGCATCCCCGGCCACAGCAACATCCGCTGCTATGTGGAAGACATGGAGTGGCAGTACGCCGAGCTCAACCAGAAAATCGACACGTCCATCGTCGCCAAGGTCAAGATCCTGCAGGAGGACTGACGCCGGCAAAGACCCCGGGCCGCCGGGTTGCCGTCCGGGCGGCCGCCACCCCTGCCGCCGCGCCGGTCTAGAGCCTTCTGGCGATCATCTGCAGCACCATGCCGAAGAGAAGCAGAAAGACGTACGCCCGGCCCATCAGCAGGATCTGATGCGTCGTGAGGATCTCCGCCATCCCCAGGGCGATCACGACCGCGGAGAACACGAGCCCCCCCACGATCAGCCAGTAGGCGAATCTCGCGTTTTTCAGCCATGCCCGCCAGCGGGGTTCCATGCCGGCACCTCGAGAAGACGGATTGTGTGTTGACAGCCCGCCCCGTTTCCCCTAGAACGGTTGCCATGGGAAAGGCGACCTGCGCGATCCTCCTGAGCGTGTCGCTGTTTGCGGGCTGCGTGGGGCTTTTCTTCGAGGAGCCCTCCATCACCCTCAGGGAGATCCACGTGCGCCAGCTTTCCCTGAACGATGCGTCGATCGTCTTCGTCGCCGAGATCCGGAACCCCAACGGTTACGCGCTCCGGCTGCAGTCGCTCGACTGCACGGTCCACCTCGACGGGCGCGAGGTCGGCGGCGGCTCGCTCGACAAGGAGGTCTCCGTCCCCGCCTCCTCCTCGGCCCCCGTCGAGATCCCCGTCACGGCACGCTTCGGCAGCCTGGGGGGCGTCGTGAAGCTCTATGTCACCGGCCGGGACCTGCCTTACAAAATCGAGGGCAAGGCGCTCGTGAAGGCCGGTCTCTTCGACCGCACGTTCCCCTTCTCCCGCACCGGCGTCCTTTCGCCCTCAAAACCCGGAAGTTAGGAAGTCGAGAAGTCAGGAATCTCGGAACAACCGATTTTTTTCATCCCCCGGTTCCCAGGATCACAGCTCCGCAAATTCCCGGCTTCAAATCTCAAAGGTGTCCCCCATCTCCGGCACTCTCGTCACCAGTCCCAGCGTCTCCTGCACCTTCCTCTCGAACTCCAGGGCGCTCGCCTCCTCGCCGTGGACGATGAAGACCTCGGGCCTGTTGCGGAACAGGCCCAGCCAATCCAGCAGCTCCTTCTGGTCGGCATGGGCCGAGAAGCCGCCGATCGTGAAAACACGTGCCCGGACGGCGACCCGGTCGCCCAAGATGTTGATCTCCTTCGCACCGTCCACGATCAGCCGCCCCAGGGTGCCGCGGGCCTGGAAGCCGACGAAGATGACGCTGCACTCGGGCCGCCAGAGGTTGTGCTTGAGGTGGTGGCGGATGCGGCCGCCTTCGCACATCCCGCTTCCGGCCATGATAATCGCCCCCGATGTGACCCGGTTGAGCTTCATGGACTCCTGGACGGAGGTGGTGTAGTGGACGCGGACGGTTTTCTTGACCCTCGTGCCGAAGAGGCTCCTCGCCTCCTCGTCGAAGAGCTCGGGGTGGGCGAAGTAGACCTTGGTGGCCTCCTCGGCCAGGGGGCTGTCGACGTAGATGTCCAGCGGCGCGGGCACGCGCCCCTCGCGGACGAGCTTATGGAAGAGGTAGAGCAGATCCTGCGTCCGGCCCACGGCAAAAGCGGGGATGTACACGTTCCCTCCCCGCTTGAAGGTCGTCCGGACGGCGTCGGCAAGCTCCTCGAGGCTGTCCTCGACCCCCTTGTGCAGGCGGTTCCCGTAGGTGGACTCCACCACCACGTAATCGGTCTCGTCCGAGTGCACGGGGTCCTGGATGATGGGGTTGCCTTTTTTCCCGATGTCGCCCGAAAAGGTGATTTTCTTTTCCGGGTTGTCCCGGTACCACAACTCCATCGTTCCGGAGCCGAGGATGTGCCCCGCATCGCAGAAGCGGTACCGGATCAGGCTGTCCAGGGCATAGATCTCGCCGTACTTTTTCTTCTCGAAGAAGGGGATGGAGGCGATGGCATCCTCGACGGTGTAGAGGGGCTCGACGGCCGTTTCGTTCCCGGCCCGGAGGTTTTTCTTCGTCATCCACCGGGCGTCCATCTCCTGGATGTGGGCCGAGTCGGCCAGCATCACTCGGGACAGCTCCGCCGTGGCGGCCGTCGTGATGATCTTCCCCCGAAAGCCCTCGCGGACCAGGCGCGGGACGAGCCCCGTGTGGTCGACGTGGGCATGGGTCAGAAAGACGACGTCGATCGCCTTCGGGTCGAACCGGAAGGGCTGCCGGTTGAGCGCGTCGGAATCGAGACCCTGGTGCATGCCGCAGTCCACGAGGAACTGCAGGCCGTTGACGGAAAGGTGAATGCACGAACCCGTCACTTTTCGCGCCGCGCCGAGGAAGGTGATCTTCATGGGGTCCGCCTCGCTGTCGTTTGAAGGTGAAAAGCAGAACCAGGCTGGACAGTCCGCAACATTTGATTCATATAACAGTTGCGGCGGGCGCGCAACTGAATTGAGCCCGCGGGAGCGGCACGTGGCAAACGAGTGCAGGGGCAATCGCCCTTCCGAAACGAAAGCGCGCTGGGACCGCCTGGCCAGGCACTACGGCCTGGTCGAGTATCTCTCGGAGCGGCACCTTCGGCCCTGGCGGGCGGTGCTCTGGCGCCGCGCATCGGGGCGGATCCTCGAGGTCGGCGCCGGCACGGGGCTCAACCTCGGGTTCTACCCGACGGGCGCCGAGATCACGGCCTGCGACCTCTCGGGCGTCATGCTCCGCAAGGCCCGGGAGCGCGCCCGCAAGATGCCGCTCCGCATCACGTTCCACGAGGCGGACCTGTGCAGCCTCCCCTTTCGCGGCGGCCTCTTCGACACGACGGTGGAGACGTTTGTCCTGTGCTCCCTGCAGGATCCCGTCCCGTGCCTCCGCGAGATGGCGCGGGTGACGAGACCCGGCGGCCGGATCCTTCTGTTCGACCACGTCCGGATCGACCGCCCCGTCATCGGCCCCCTCATGGATCTCGTCAACCGCCTGACCGTGCGGTTCGCCGCGGAGACCATCACCCACCGGACGGAGGCCCTCGCGCGCGCCGCGGGGCTCGAGATCGTGGAGAGCCGCCGCGGCGGGTTCATGGGCGTCATCCAGTTCATCGTCGCACAGCCCTCGCTAG
>JAGPKU010000148.1:1742-3372 GCA_018053845.1 Syntrophobacterales bacterium | reverse complement strand
ATCGCGAAACAATCATGAATACGAAGGGGCGGCTGTCCGTTCAGCCGCCCCTTCCTCAATCCTTACCGAGAAGCCTGTTCTACAGGCGTTCAGCCTTTTCAGAACCAGTGGTCCGATTTCTTCTTCGCCTCGTACTCCGCCTTCAGGGCCCGCTCGGTGGCCTCCGAGATCAGGTCCACGCTCTTCGTCCACTCCTCGAACCGGATGTCCACGCCGAAGACGCCGCTGATCTCGTCGTTCTCGTCGACGATCGGCGCCGAGACGGTGATGCAGAGGGCGCCGGTCATCTTGGAGATGTAGAAGTCCGTCACGTGGATCTTGCCCGACTCCATGGGGCGGATGAACCACTCGCGGTTCGAGTAGTCCGTCCCGACGCCGAAGTTCTCGTACTTGGCGCGGTCCGCGATGTGGGTGATGTTCCGGGTGACCTTCCTGCCGTGCGTGTCCACGACATAGGCGAACTGGATCGAGGGGTTCTCGTCGATGAACTGCTGCATGATCGGCTCCTGCATCTCCGGGTTCATCGACTTCATGACGGGGTGGTCGATCACCTGCTGCACCACCGCCACGGCGGCCTGGGCCGCACGGTACTTGATCTTCTCGAGATCGGACATGAAGAGCTCGGGGAGGAACTTCCGGACGACCTTCTCCATCTCGTCGTTGGAGATGCTCGTCATGCGGCCCCCCTCGTACTGCTTCATGACCCACTTGTGGATCGCCGAGATGCCCGGGTGGCGCTTGTCGATGACTTCCCCGTTCTTGAGGTCCAGGCGGGAGTTGATCCAGTGGACGATCCCCGCCTTGCCGGACTTGTCGGTGATCTCCAGCATGATCGGGCGATTCAGGATCTTCGCCGTGTCGAAGATGTTGTAGATCTCCTCGTTCTTCACGAGGCCGTCGAGGTGGACGCCGGCCCGGGTGACGTTGAACTCGGAGCCCACGAAGGGGTAGTTCGGGGCGATCTTGAACTTCATCTCGCGACGCACGTAGTCGGCGATCTCCGTGATCACCGTCGTGTCGATCCCGTGATTGTCGCCGTGGAGCTGGATGTACTCGAAGATCAGTGCCTCGACGGGCGGGTTGCCCGTGCGCTCGCCGATGCCCATGAGGGTGCCGTTGGCGCCGGCGCATCCGAAGAGCCAGGCCGTGGTGGCGTTGATCAGGGCCTTGTGGAAGTCGTTGTGCCCGTGCCACTCGAGCAGCTGCCCGGGGACGCCTGCGTCCTCGATGAAGGCGCGGACGATCTTGTCGACGCTGCGGGGCAGAGCCGCCCCGGGGTAGGTGACCCCGTAGCCCATGGTGTCGCAGAGGCGGATCTTGACGTCGATGCCGCTCTGCTCGCGGAGTTTCATGAGCTCGAGCGCAAAGGGGATCGCGAAGCCGTAGATGTCCGCCCGCGTGAGGTCCTCGAAGTGGCAGCGGGCGACGATCCCCGCATCGAGGATCGAGCGCACCACGTCGAGGTACATCTCCATGGCCTGCTTCCGCGTGACACCCAGCTTGAGAAAGATGTGGTAGTCGGACACGGACGTCAGAATGCCCGTCTCCTTGAGGCCCATCTCCTTGACCACGGGGACGTCCTCCTTCACGGCGCGGATCCAGCCCGTGATCTCCGGGTATCGGAGGTTCA
>JAGPKU010000148.1:0-1642 GCA_018053845.1 Syntrophobacterales bacterium | reverse complement strand
ACCCGCTGCCTCACTGGACGATCTTCAGCGAGAGCTCCATGAGCTGCTCGATGCTCACCTTCGACGGCGCGTCGGTCATGGCGTCGGTGGCCTTCTGGGTCTTGGGGAAGGCGATGACGTCCCGGATCGACGGGGCGCCCGTCATGATCATGATCAGGCGGTCGAAGCCGAAAGCGATGCCGCCGTGCGGCGGTGTCCCGAACTCCAGGGCGTCGAGCAGGAACCCGAACTTGCTGCGCGTGTCCTCGGCGGTGAGCCCCAGGGTCTGGAAGAGCTTCTGCTGAACGTCGGTGCGGTGGATCCGGATGCTGCCGCCGCCGATCTCGGTGCCGTTCAGGACGAGGTCGTAGGCCCGGGCGCGCGCCTTCCCGGGTTCCGTGTCGAGCAGCGGGAGGTCCTCCGCCACGGGTGACGTGAAGGGGTGATGCTTGGCCACGAAGCGCTTCTCCGTGTCGCTGTACTCCAGCAGCGGGAACTCGACGACCCAGGTGAAGGCGAGCTGGTCGGGCTTGATGAGGTCGAGCTTGCGCGCCACGTGGGTTCGCAGGTTGGCCAGCGCGTCGTTGACGATGCCGGGGTTGTCCGCCACGAAGACGATCAGGTCGCCCTCGCGGGCCTCCATGGCCCGGCTGAGGGCCTCGACCTCTTCGGGCTTCAGGAACTTCACGATGGGCGAGGTCCACCCGTCGGCGTTCACGCGCGCCCAGGCGAGCCCCTTGGCGCCGTAGTCGGCCACGAAGTTCGTCAGCCCGTCGATGTCCTTGCGGGAGAGCCTCCGATCGTCCTCGATCCGGATGGCCTTCACGATGCCGCCGCTTGCCGCCACCTCGTTGAACACCTTGAAGCCGCAGTCCTTGACGATCGCCGTCACGTCGCGCAGCTCCATGGCGAAGCGGGTGTCGGGGTTGTCCCGCCCGTAGCGCTCCATGGCATCCCGGTAGGTGATCCGCGGGAAGGGGATCTGGAGCTCCCGGCCCGTGCCGGCCTTGAAGATATGGGCCATGAGGCCCTCCATGGTCGAGATGATGTCCTCCTCGTCGATGAAGGACATCTCCACGTCGATCTGGGTGAACTCGGGCTGGCGGTCCGCCCGGAGGTCCTCGTCGCGGAAGCATCGGGCGATCTGGAAGTAGCGGTCGAATCCCGAGATCATGAGCAGCTGCTTGAAGGTCTGCGGCGATTGCGGCAGGGCGTAGAAGGTTCCGAGGTTCACGCGGCTGGGCACGAGGTAGTCGCGGGCCCCCTCGGGGGTGCTCTTGGCGAGCATCGGCGTTTCCACCTCGACAAACCCCTTCGAGAGGAAGTACTCCCTTGTCGCGGCGGCCACGCGGCTGCGCAGGAGGATGTTTTTCTGCAGCTCGGGCCTTCGCAGGTCGAGGTAGCGGTACTTGAGCCGGATGTTCTCCGAGATGTCCGTCTCGGCGTCGAGAACGAAGGGAGGGGTCTTCGCCTCGCTGAGGATCTCGAGCCTGTTGACCATGACCTCGACGTCGCCGGTGGCCAGCTCCGGGTTCTCCATGCCCTCGGGGCGCTTGCGCACCGTCCCCTGCAGGGCGAGGACGAACTCGCTGCGGATCCGGTGGGCCTCCCGGTGGGCGTCGGCCTGGACCTCGGGGTTGAAGACGACCTGGACGATCCCCTC
>JAGPKU010000147.1 GCA_018053845.1 Syntrophobacterales bacterium | reverse complement strand
CCTGCGCAAGCTGCGCCTGAGCCCGCGGCTGGCCGCCACGCCCGTGGTGCTCAGCTCGCGCCGGGGCGACCCGGGGGATGCCTTCGGGATCTCCGTCGAGGGGCTCCACGAGGCCGCGGGCCGGCGGCTCTCGCAGGAGGCGATGCTGGCGGCCCTCTTCGAGTCGCTCCTGGGGCGCGGGTCCCTCATTGAAAGGGGGAGCCCATGAAGTCGCTCGCAATCGTTTCTATTTTCTTTGTGCTCCTGACGACGGTGCAGACCGCAGGAGCGGCGGAGTGGGTCGAACTGGGGGAGACGGTTTGGGGCACATATCATTACGACAGGGAGTCGGTGAGGCAAATGGGCCGTTTCGTGACCGTGACCTCGAAGCAGATGCTCAACGCCGGGATGGCTGCCGCGGTGGAGGCAGTGCTTCCGGCAGCCAAGGGGGTTGCCCACGTGGTCAGTTATGAGCTGATCGACTGCGAGGAGGGGCTCTATCAGCAGAATAGTGTTGTGTACTACGACCGTCATGGCCGGGTCCTCCACGATTCGGCGCTCACGAAAAAACAGTACCGGGAGCCCGCGCCTCGTCCAATCCCGCCCGACACGCCGATCGGATGGCTTGCCGAGACCGTTTGTGCGGATGAGGTGCAGGAACCTCGAAAATGAAGAGGGAAAGAAATCGTTCGTAGGGGAATGATCATGTGGCTCATGACGGATTTCGGGTTTTTCAGCATTGTGCAGAAAGAGGGGGAGGCGAACCTGACCGTGCGCGCCAGGGTGAAGCAGGACCTGCAGAATCTCAAGGAGCGCTGCCTGCCGGCCGTCGGCCCGATCGAGGAGACGGAATACGCCGACTACCGGTTCCGCGTGCGCGTCCCGCGGGAGGCGTTTGCCGAGGCCCTGCGGGACATCGCCCTCGACATCGAATACCCCAATTTCAAAAACTCCGTTGCCAGCAAGCAGGGGAAGGCCCGGGCACGGGTGTACGAGGACGTGTGGCGCAGGCTCCACGGCCTTCGGACGGGAGACGGCAAGTAAGTGTATATAATAATATACACTTGACATGTACAGTCTATGAAGCTAGGCTGTCATAAAAAAGGCGAGGTGTGATCCGTGAAGGAAGTGAATGCGCTGACGTTGCGGAATCGCCTTGGGGAGATCCTGGATCGGCTCAAGGAAACGGGGGAGCCCGTTCTGGTAAGCAAGGGGAGAAAGGCCAGGGCCGTGATGATCACCCCCGAGCAGTTCGAGCAGCGCTTCCTGGTTTACCAGGCCGAGGAGAAGAAGAGGGAACTGCTGGCGAAGATCAAGGCATCCCGGTCCGCGAGACTCGGCCGCAAGACCAGTCTAGAGGTTCTGCGAGAGCTGAGAGGCTACGAGAAATGATCTGGGTGATCGACGCCTCCGTCGCCGTCTGCTGGTTCTTGGAGACCGAGAGCCATCCCAACGCGGATGCAGTGCTCGAGCGCGTCGTGCAGCAGGCGGATACATTTGCGGTACCCGAACTCTTCGCTTTCGAGGTCCAAGCTGTGCTCTGCCGCGTTCACTCCAATGGGGCGCGCGTCTTCGAGGAGTGCATGATGCCGCTCCTGGAAGGCGGTATATACCGCCAGCCCATGACGCGGGGGCTTGCACGGCGCGCCGCCCTCTTCGTGAGCAAAGGGCTTACTGGTTACGATGCCTGCTACGCCGCCCTGGCAGCCGAACTGAAGGGCTGCTGGATCACACTCGATGAAAAAGCCCACCAACGTATCCGAACGCTCAAAGTGTCGCACAGTCTCGTGCACGGCCTACCCGATAACTGGTGATGAAGGAAGCTTGGGGTCAGGCCTGATTATTGACATTTTGGGGGGATACGGCCGGTGCAGCGCCCCGGCACTCTCGGCGCAAATGATTCGGAGGTGCACCCATGTCTTTGTCTGCGCGGTTTGACGAGGCGCTTGCCTATGCCCACGAGGTTCATCGCGATCATCTCCGCAAGGGGACGCAGATCCCGTACATCTCCCACCTGATGGCCGTCGCCGCGATCGTCCTCGAGAACGGGGGCGACGAGGAGACGGCCGTCGCGGCCCTGCTGCACGACGTCATCGAAGACGGGGGAGGCGAGGTGGCACGGCAGGAGATCCGGAGGCGATTCGGAAAACGTGTCGTAGACATCGTGGACGAGTGCACCGACGCCGAGGTCATCCCCAAGCCGCCCTGGCGAGAGCGGAAAGAGAAGTACATCGCCCACCTGCGGCATGCCTCCCCGCAGGCGCGGCTCGTCTCCGCGGCGGACAAACTCCACAACGCACGGGCGATCCTCGCCGATTACCGGGTCGTGGGCGAGGGCCTCTGGGAGCGGTTCAACGCGAGCCGCGAGGAAACCCTCTGGTATTACCGGGAGCTTGTGACGGCCTTCAAGGAGGGCGGAACGACGCCCCTCATCGAGGAACTCGAGAGGGTCGTGAACGAACTTGTGAGGATGGTAAGGGACCGCAGCGTCTGAAAAACAGGACCAGCGGCGATTTAGAAGCTACTTGCTCCGCTATAGAAATGTGCTAAAGGCTCTTGGGGGAATGGAAGCCCGTGCCTGTGGCGCGGGCTTTTCGCTTATCGGGCCGCGGGGCACTGATACCGCAAGGAGGTATGGCATGAGGCGCATCGAACTTCTCGTCGCGACGACAGAAATCCTGAACGCGGCCATCCGGGCCGAGGACGGTGACCATTTTGCTGATGCAGATCGTCGATTGCTTCGGCTTTGTCGAGGGGACGTTCGAGATCATCTTCCCCATCCTGGTGCAACTGAAGGAAAAGATCGAAGCGAAGGATTATCCCGCGGCACAAAGCGATGCCTTCGCCTTGCTGACGAAATTCCGGGCGATCCGGCAGCCGGCCCTCAGCAAACGGAAGCCTGCATTCCGGCCCAACAGCTGAGTGCGCCCGCCGAGGCGAACGGGCGGGGTAGGGAGCGGTCCCGACGCGGAGCGAAAGGGGTCAGGTCTTGTATTGAAACGGATCCTGCCTGCGCCATAGAAATCATTGCCGGTTGTTGCTGAAATACAAGACCTGACCCCATTTCGACTTTTTCGGCGACTTTGATCTTGACAAACGGGCTGCCGTTCGCAACGATAGCCCGTGTCGTGAGGACCGGGCGAAGTGCGGCTGTCGGGCGCGAACCCGGGATACGGCCAGTGACAGGCAGGGGGAGGTGCGCGGGCCGTGCTGGTGGACTCGAGGGGCATTGCAGGGCAGAAAGAGACGACGGAGAGGGTACAGGAGCTGTTGGCCCTGCAGAGTTCCATTCTCGATGCGCTTCCGATCGCGGTGATGGGGATGGAGGAGCGCCGCATCGTCCTGGCCAACCACGCCGTGGAGGACGTCTTCGGCTGGAAGCCGGAGGAACTGATCGG
>JAGPKU010000057.1 GCA_018053845.1 Syntrophobacterales bacterium | reverse complement strand
CGACGCCTACATGCACGGCGACGACCGCTTCGCCCGGTCCGTCTTTGCGGCCGAGACCCAGATCGGCCGCTCGCTGGTGCGGGAGGAGTCCCTGCCCGAGGGGGACCACACGGAGATCCTCGACTGGGAGAGGGCCACCTGGCTCATCGAGTCGGCCACGGCGGCCTCCGTGTCGATCTGCGCCTGCCGGCACAAGGCCCTTCATCTCGGCAAGGCCTGCGACAGGCCGCAGGAAAACTGCATCGCCCTCAACCTGGGGGCCGAGATCCTGGTGAAGAACGGATTCGCCCGTCCCGTCTCGACGTTCGAGGCCGTGGTCCGCAAGGCCAGGACTTCCATCTGAACGCCGGCCTGTATCGCCGGCCGCGGCCCTCCCGCGTTTCGGCCCGCTCCCCAGGGGCGGCAGGCAGGCCTTCCCCGGCATATCTTTTCTGTGGATTTTGGACTCGGGAGTGCTTAAGATAGGACCAACTGAAAAAGGAGGTTCGCCCATGAGAAACAGATTGCGCCTGCTCGTGCTGATCGCGGTCGTGCTGTCCGTCCTGATCGGCGCCTCGACCGTGTTCGCCAAGGAGAGGGTCGTTCAGATCCTCCTACCGAACTGCGAGTGACCCTTCACCCGGGAAAGGGTCAGTTGGACCCTCAAAAACGTCGCCAATGCGGAGCCCGTGGACATCAACGAATTCAGCCACATCGCCATCGTGAAGTTCGATGACGAAAAGACGTCCATCGAGAAGATCGTCGACGCCCTCGAAAAGGCGGGATTCCCCCTGGGGGGACCGCCCAAGTTCCTGCAATAAGCGGAGGGGCGGCGGCCGCGACGGGTTCGCCGCCCCGCCTTTTTCAGGCACGTTGTTTTAAACCCCCTTCCCAGTCCGGCACGGCAGACCCCGGAGGCGCAACCCCCATGGAAGGCACCAGCAGAGAGAAGTTCCTCCACGCCCTCGTGCAGTACCGGGAAAAATTCGGCCCCGAGAAGGCCTCGGCCATCCAGGAGAGATTCCGGCGGGACAGGGAGCGCATCGTCGCGGAAAGCGCGTCGGAGATCGACTGGTTCCCTTCGTGGAAGAAGAATCAGATCCTCGAGTCGCTGCTCGAGAAAACCTACAGGGAGCTCATCGTGGAAATGGAGCGGGAGGGGCTGTCCTGATCACGCCATCGGCGCGATGGGCCGGGCGACGGGACGGCGCCGCCGCCCCATGGCGGCCGAATGCGGCGTATCGTTCTTCACGGCCGCTGCGGGCATGCAGGAGGTCATGATGGAATTCAGTGTGCTGATCGGCGGGGAGGCCGGCCAGGGGATGTTTTCCGTCGAGCTGGAGCTCTCGGAGATGCTCTGCAGGCTGGGGTACCCTTTCTTCGCGACGAAGAATTACATGTCCAGGATCCGGGGCGGCCACAACTACCACATGATCCGCGTGTCCGACCGGCCCGTCCATGCCCTCAGCGGAAAACCCTGGGACATGATCATCGCCATGGACAGCGCGGAGACGGAGCGCCGGCACAGGCCGTCCTTGGCCTCGGACGGCGTATTCCTCGGGTCGGACCGGGTCGGGCAGATCGAGGCGGAAGCCGGGGAAGCCTTCGAGGACGTCACGGCCACGGGAACTATCCTCGTGGGCCTGATCCTCGCCTGCCTCGGTGCCGACCCCTCGGCACACCGGACGATCGCGCCTGACGAGTCGGTCGGCAGGGCGCTGGCGAAGGGCGGGGAGTTCGCCGCCCGCTGGGGGCTGACGGGCCGCAGGGTCATCTCCCCGAGGCCGGGCGATCGCTGCAAGCTCGACGGGAACCAGGCCCTGGCCCTCGGGGCGCTCATGGGCGGATGCCAGTTCGTGGCCGGGTACCCCATGACGCCCGCCACGTCGATTCTCCAGTATATCGCCTCCGTTGCGTCGGAGATTCCCGTTCATTTCGAGCAGGCCGAAGACGAGATCGCGGCGTTGAACATGGCCCTCGGGGCATCTTACGCGGGGCTTCGGTCCATGGTGGCCACCTCGGGCGGGGGCTTCGCCCTCATGACGGAGGCCGTATCGCTTGCCGGCATGACGGAAACGCCGGTCGTCGTCATCGACGCCCAGCGGCCGGGTCCGGCCACGGGCCTGCCGACGAGGACCGAGCAGGGGGACCTGGAGTTCGTCCTTCACGCCGGCCACGGGGAATTCCCGCGCGTGATCTTCGCGCCGGGATCGATCGAGGAAGCCATCTCGCTGGCACGCAGGGCCTTCGACGTGGCCGACCGCTGGCAGATCCCCGTGTTCATCCTGACGGATCAGTACCTGGCCGACTCCGTGCAGATCATGGAGGGGCGGGTTCCGACGAAGATGCTCCGGCGCGAGTATCCCGTCTTCGAGGCGGGCTACCGGCGCTATGCCCTCACCGACACCGGGGTCTCGCCGCTGACCCACCCCGGCCTCTCCGAGGCCCGCGTCGAGGTGGACTCCGACGAGCACACGGAAGACGGCAAGATCACGGAGGACCTCGACCTGAGGGTCCGGATGGTCGACAAGCGGCTCCGAAAACTCGAGGGGCTGCGCAAGGAGGCCGTCATGCCGTCCCGCTCCGGCGACCGCAGGGCGCCCACCGTGCTGGTCTCGTGGGGTTCGAACCGGCAGATCGTGGACGAGGCGGTCGAGGCCTTGCGGGCCGAGGGGATCGCGGTGTCATCGGCGCACTTCGGTCAGGTCTACCCCCTCACCCCGCAGATGGCGCGCGGGCTCGCCCGCAAGCGGCTGATCTGCATCGAGAACAACGCCACGGGGCAGTTCGGGCGACTGCTCCGGCGGGAGCTGGGCCTGAACGCCGCCCACCAGGTCCTGAAATACAACGGCGAGTGCTTCACCGTGGCGGAGCTGGTCGAACGGGTCAAGAAGGTCCTCGGCTGACAGAAACGGAGAGGAAGGATCCCATGGCAAAACAGGAAATCGCCTGGTGCCCGGGTTGCGGGGATTTCCCGATCCGGGCCACCCTGGAAAAGGTCCTCAAGGAGCTGCCCGTCCCGGCGAGAAACATCGTGCTCACCTCGGGGATCGGGCAGGCGGCCAAGATGCCCCATTACCTGCCGTACAGCTATTTCAACGGCCTCCACGGACGGTCGCTGCCGCTCGCCGTGGGCATCAAGCTGGCCCGACCCGAGCTGACGGTCATTGCCGTCTCGGGCGACGGGTGCCATTACGGCGAGGGAGGCAATCACTTCATCCACACGATCCGGCGACGGCTGGACATCACGATCCTGGTCTGCGACAACAAGGTCTACGGCCTCACGAAGGGGCAGAGCTCGCCGACAACGGACCAGGGGATACGGAATGCCCTCGACCCCCAGGGCAACCTCAACACCCCCTTGAGCCCCCTGGTGATGGCCCTCGCGGCGGGGGCCCCTTTCGCGGCCCGCACCTTCGCCGGCGACCCGCATCACATGGAGCAGGTTCTGCGGGAGGCGATCCTCTTCAAGGGCCCCTCCGTCGTCGACATTCTCCAGCCCTGCGTCAGCTTCAACAAGGTGAACACCTACGCCTGGTATCGCGAGCGTGTCTACAAGCTCGGGGAGCCGCTGCAGGACCGCCACGAGGCCATGCGCGCGGCCGACCGCTGGGGGGAGCGCATCCCCATCGGCATTTTCTGGCGGGACGGACAATTTGTCTGCAGGGAGGTCCGGGAGACGTTCCGCAGGCCCGTCACGGAGGCGGCCGTGGCGAGGCTCCTGAACACGAAGTGCATCATGATGCGGTAGCGGCCGCGGCCCGGCCCGGGGCTTGCCCATGAAAGCGGCCGCTGGGGATCGCGGAGGGGACCCGTAACGCGCCGGGCTCGATGCCTGTCGGGGATCTTCGAGGCGAAGCCGGAGGGGCGGGCTCGTCAATTTTCCGGCGACGGGGCCGGAAGAAGTGACGGATTTCCGTCACAGGCCGCCGATGACGCGCCAGTAGTTTTCGTCCTTCTCGACCTCGCTCCTCTTCTTCCCCTTCTTTTTCATGGAGAGAAAGATGATGAGGAACACGATGATAAAGGGCTGCTTGCCCGAGCTCTTCATCAGCCGACGGACCAGCGATTTTTCTATCTTATCGAGAAGCCCCACGAGTCCCGCCGCCGCTGTCCATGAAATTGAGCACGCCGAGCTTGGCAGTAAATATATCTGACAAAACAGGGGGCTTGTAAAGACAAAAAAGCTGAAAAAAAAGATTGGGTGCCAGGTGAAGGAGGGGAAACTGGCACCCAGAGAGAGATAAATGGGGTTTCAGGTTATCGGATTCGCTCGATAGAATATGCAACATCCGTGACAAAAAGCCGAGGCCTTCTGAAATAAATTTTTTGGTCACTGATTTTTCCCCCGGCTGTTCTTCACGGGGGGGCGAGGGAAGCCATGAATCGGTGCCCTCGGCACGGCATCCTTACCGGTCAAGCGGAAGGGACGGCGGGGGACGGATGGCGGGCGACAAGGAACGGGAGAACGATAAGTCCCGAAAGATATTTGATTATTGCCTGACCGAAGATCGCGGGCCAGACAGGCCCGAAGGCCAGAAGGACAAAGACAAGGGAATCGGCCGGGCAGGAGACGAGGTTGGACCACACGATCCTGGCGGCAAAAGATCGTTTCAGAACGCGGAAAAAGAGCCAATCGAGGCTTTCCGACACGAAAAAGGCGGCCATCGAGGCCAAGGCGATCTCGAGATTGAAGAAAAGGGTGATGACCGAGGCTGCAATCATCCAGCCCCAGGTCGCCCAGTCACCCCAGTAACGATGGACAAAGTCCCGAAATGAAAAGGTAAGTCCGATCCAGACCACCCCGGCCGGGAAGGAGAGGCCGGCAACGGTGACGATGCCGAACCAAATGACGAAGGCATTACCCAAAAGGATACTCAGGAGGTACAGGACCCCCCATATCCACTTCTTCATGGCATGGCTCCTACATTTTTTGTAGGGACTTCTACAAAAGGACGGCCCTTTATTTCATAGAACGCTCACCGATTCAAGGTTTTTCGCCTTGGCTGCGGGGGCGGCCTGCCGGGATGCGACTAGGATGACTTCCACCGGATATCCCCCCAAGAGGACAACGGTCACAGCAGCCGTTCTCGAACGGGACGGAAGAATCCTCATCGCCCGCCGAAAGCGAGGGGACCGCATGGCGGACAAGTGGGAGTTCCCGGGGGGCAAACTCGAGGAGGGCGAGACCCCGGAGGCCTGCCTGCGGAGGGAGATGCAGGAGGAATTCGGGATCGAGGTCGCCGTGGGCCCCTTCGTGGGCCGAAGCCTCCATGCCTACCCGCACGGCGAGATCGACCTCGTGGCCTACCGGGTCAACCACCTTTGCGGTGTCTTTCAGCTCCGCGACCACGAGGAGATCCGCTGGGTCTGCCCGGCCGACCTGGGATCCTACGATTTTTCCGCCGCCGACATCCCGATTGCGCGGATGCTGGCGAGGCGGGGCGGCGGGGGCACGGCCGACGATTCGCCGTCCGAACATTTCCTTCTGATCGGCGGGCTGCCGCTTCGAATCCTCGAACAGGGGAGGCGGGCCGGCAGACCCCTGCTCCTTCTGCACGGCACCGGGGACAACGCCCACACCTGGGACCTGCTGGCGCCCGCACTGGCCGGGGCATTCAGGGTCCTCGCCCTCGATCAGCGCGGGCACGGCAAGAGCGGCTGGGCCGTTCCGCCGGCATACCGATGCGAAGACTACCTGCAGGATCTCTCGGCGGTGATCGACTCGCTCGGCCTCGAAGGCCTGATCCTGCTGGGGCACTCCATGGGGGCCCTGCACGCAAGCCTCTACGCAGCCCTCAACCCCGGGAGGGTGGCGGCCCTCATCCACGTCGACATCGAGCCCTTCCCCCCGGATTGGAACCGCAAGTACCTCCTCGGGTTGTACAAAAGTCTCCCGGATGCCTACGCCTCCCCGGAAGAGTACGTCGACGAGATCGCCCGGAACGCCCCTTACGCCCGGCGGGAGCACCTGCGCGATCTGGCGGCGAGGGCCCTCGCCCGGAAGGGGGACCGATGGCACCGGACGTATGACCGGGAAATCCTCGCCCGGTTCGACCATTACGACCTCAGGGGCCGCCTGGCCGAAATCCGATGCCCGACTCTCGTGATCCGCGGGGACGAAAGCCGCGTTCTCGGACGCGAGGCCGCAGAGCAGATGGTCCGGTTACTGCCCGCAGGCGAGCTGGCCGAGATCCCGAGGGCGACCCACCCGGCACACCTGGACAACCCAGACGGGTTCCGGGAGGCGGTCTTGGGGTTCTTGAAAAAGCACGGGCTCCTTTGATAGGGATTGTAACTTGCCGTCCGACATCACAGATGATCCGGCCGGCGCCCGAGCGGGATTGTGACGAGCGAAGGCAGACCCGTTTGAGGTTGCCGCTCTTCACGAAGCGAAGCATGTGTGAGCGGCCTAAAACCGTCTCTTCGCAGGAACGATCCCGGATGAGCGTCCGGCGCCGATCACCTTTTTTATGGAGAAGGAGGGACACATGGACGTATTCGAGGCCATCATGGGCAGGAGAAGCTGTCGGAAATTTCAGCCCGAGGCGCCGGGCGACGCGGACATCGAGAAGATCCTCGAGGCCGGAAACTGGGCCCCGTCGCCCGCCAACCAGCAGCCCTGGGAGTTCGTCGTAATCACCAGCCCCGGGATCAAGGAACGGATCTTCGCCGAGAGCGAGCTCTGCAAGAAGAAGCTCTTCGAGCGCAGCGGATGGAAGTGGCTCGAGAAATTCCCTGTCGACTTCGTGAAGGAGGCCCCCGTCCTCATCGCCGTGGTGGGCGACCCGAAGAAGAGCGGCGCCGACATGTTCCTCGACGAGGGGGCCGGCCGGGGATACCTGGAGGGCTGCTCGGCGGCCGTCCAGAACATGATGCTCGCGGCCCACGCCCTGGGGCTGGGCACCCTGTGGTTCAGCCTCTACGAGGCGGGACCGGTACGGCAGATCCTCGGCCTCGACCCCGGCAAGGACCCCGTGGCCCTGCTGTGCGTCGGCAGGCCCGCCTCCGCGGCGGCGTCGAAGCGAAAGGATTTCCGTGAAAAGACGACGTACCTCCGCTGACGGCCGGGCCCCGAGGCCGGTCCGCAACCTGGTGCTCGTCCTGGGAGACCAGCTGGACCCGCGCTCGTCGGCCTTCGACGGCTTCGATGCAGCCGAGGACGCCGTCTGGATGGCCGAGGCGGCCGCCGAGGCCGGCTACGTGCCGTCCCACAAGGCCCGGATCGTTCTCTTTCTCTCCGCCATGCGCCATTTCCGGGCGGTGCTGGAAAAGCAGGGCCTCGTCGTGCACTACCGGGCCCTCGAGGACCCGGAAAACCGCGGCACCCTGGCGCTCGAACTCGAGGCGGCCTGCCGGGGCGTCAGGCCGCGCAAGCTCGTCATCGTCGAGCCGGGCGAATGGCGCGTGCGCGAGGATATCCGGAAAGCGGCTCGAGCGGCCGGCGTCGATCTCGAAATCCGTGGCGACCGGCACTTTCTCGTCTCCCGTGAAGATTTCGACCGCTTCGCCCGGGGCAAGAAACAGCTCCGGATGGAGCCCTTCTACCGCGGGATGCGTTGCAGGACGGGCCTCCTGATGGCAGGCGGCAAGCCCGAGGGCGGCCGTTGGAACTACGACGCCGACAACCGGGGGGCCTTCCCGAAGGCCGGGCCGGGAAAGATTCCGGCGCCCCTGTCCTTTTCGCCCGACGCGATCACCCGCGAGGTCATCGACCTCGTGGAGAGGCGTTTTGCCGGTCACCCGGGGAGCCTGAGGCGCTTCGACTGGCCCGTCACCGCGGGACAGGCCGAGAAGGCCCTGCAGGATTTTGTCGAAAACCGTCTCGCGCTCTTCGGTCCCTTTCAGAACGCCATGTGGACCGGCCAGCCCTGGCTGTACCACTCGAGACTCTCCTCGTCGATGAACCTCAAGCTCCTCGACCCGCGGACGGCGGTGAAGGCCGTCGCCGAGGCCTATGGAAGACGCAGCGCCTCGCTGGCCTGCGCCGAGGGGTTCATCCGCCAGGTCATCGGCTGGCGGGAGTGTGTCCGGGGGATCTACTGGCGTCACATGCCCGACTATGTCGGCATGAATGCCCTGGAGGCCTCGCTGCCCCTGCCGTCGTTTTACTGGACGGCGCAGACGGAGATGAACTGCCTGCGTGAGGTGATCGGCCAGACGCTGGCGTACGGCTACGCCCATCATATCCAGAGGCTCATGGTGACGGGGCTCTTCGCCCTCATCCTGGGGGTCGCGCCCCGGGAGGTCCACCGCTGGTACCTCGCCATCTACGTCGATGCCGTCGAGTGGGTCGAGCTGCCCAACACCCTCGGGATGTCCCAGTTTGCCGACGGCGGCATCATGGCCTCCAAGCCCTATGCCGCCACGGGCAAATACATCAACCGGATGAGCAACTACTGCGGGGGCTGCCGCTACGACCCCGGACGGACGGACGGGGAGTCGTCCTGCCCCTACACCATCCTGTACTGGGACTTTCTTCTCCGCAACCGTGCGCGCCTCGCCCGCAACCCCCGAATGGGCCTCCAGCTTCGAAACGCCGACCGCCTGGCCCCGGCCGAGGCGAAGCGCATCCGGCGTAAGGCGGACGCCCTGCGGGACGCAATCGACTTCCAGGAGTACCGCCCATGATCCAACCCTCGCGCATCCAGCCCCTCAACCGCCGCAGTGTCCAGGACGGCCGCTACGTCCTGTACTGGATGCAGGCCTCCCAGAGGGTCGAGTGCAACCATGCCCTCGAGTACGCCGTCGGCGAAGCCAACGGGCGAAACCTCCCCGTCGTTGTCGCCTTCGGCCTGACCGACCGATTCCCCGAGGCCAACCTGCGGCACTACGTATTCATGCTGGAAGGCCTCGAGGAGGTCCGCGAAGGGCTGCAGCGCAGGGGGATCCGATTCGTGCTGCAGCACCGCTCGCCGGAGCTCGCCGCAACGGCGCTGGCCGAGGATGCGGCCCTTGTCGTCACCGACAGGGGCTACCTGCGCATCCAGAGGCAGTGGCGCCGTCACGTCGCGGCCAATGCCCCTTGCGCCGTCGTCCAGGTGGAATCCGATGTCGTCGTGCCCGCGGAGACCGCCTCGCCGAAGGAGGAGTACACGGCGGGGACCCTGCGGCCGAAGCTGCAGAGGATCCTCAAGGGGTACCTGATCCCCCTGCATGAAAGGCCGGTCCGCAAGGATTCCCTCGCCCTGCGTCTCGATGTCGACGCCGTGAAGGATGCCGCGGCGCTCGCCCGAACGATGCCCATCGACCGTTCCGTGCCCCCCTCTGCGGCATTCCGCGGGGGCACGAGCCGGGCCAACGCCCTGCTGGAGGACTTCATCGCCGCGAAGCTCCGCCACTACGCCGACCGGCGCAGCGACCCCGGCCTCGATTACTCCTCCCACCTGAGCCCCTACCTGCACTTCGGCCAGATCTCACCCCTCGCCGTCGCCCTGCGGGTCTGGGGTGAGAAGTCCGCACCCGCCGCGGCACGCGAGGCGTTCCTGGAGGAGCTCATCGTGCGGCGTGAGCTCGGCGTCAACTTCGCCCTCTACAACGAGCGATACGACGAGTACGGAAGCCTGCCCGGCTGGGCGAAAAAGACCCTTGCCGACCACGCGAAAGACCGCAGGGATGCTCTCTACGACGAGGGCCAGTGGGAGCGTGCCGAGACCCACGACGGATACTGGAACGCCGCGCAGAGGGAAATGGTCCTCACGGGCAAGATGCACAACTACATGCGCATGTACTGGGGCAAGAAGATCCTGGAGTGGAGCCGAACCCCGCAGGAAGCCTTCCGGACGGCCCTGCGGCTCAACAACCGCTACGAGCTCGACGGCCGAGACCCCAACAGCTACGCCGGGGTGGCCTGGTGCTTCGGCAAGCACGACCGGGCCTGGCCGGAGCGCAGGGTCTTCGGCAAGATCCGCTACATGAACGAGGCGGGGCTCAGGCGCAAGTTCGACATGCCGGCCTACCTGGAAAAGGTGGCCGCCCTCGAGAGGGGCCGCTGAGCGGCGAAAAAACCTGTCGACATTTCCCCGCGATGCGGGTATAGTCCCCGAAACAGCGTCCAAGGCCCATAACCGCCTCGATCGCCGGTTGCGACCGGCGGTTTTTTTATGAATCCTGCAACCGGACAAGACCGATGACCCCCGCACGACCTCGATACCGGTGCCCGCTGCCCCTGCTTGTCGCCCTCGTCTTCCTTTTCGCAGGAAGCGCCCTGGCCCAGAGCCCGCCCGAGGACCTCCGCAAGAGCCTCGAGAAGGCTGTCCGGTCAGGAACCGTTCAGAAAACCGTCTGCCCCGGCGCGACCTACTGCAACCCCGGTGCGGTCATCCGCTTCTACCAGATGCGCAAGTACGGGCCGGCATGGACCCGGGAGGGCGCACCGCTGCCCGCAGCGGATACCCTGGCGAGGGCGATCCGGGCGGCCGACGCCGAGGGTCTCCAGCCGAAAGACTACCACCTCGAGCGGATCGAGGCCGCGCTCGGCGAGATCCGGCAGACCCTCGCCCGCAACGAGCGGCCCGACGCGGAGCGGCTCGTCGCCCTGGAATTCCTCCTGACCGACGCCTACCTGGTCTACGCGGCCCACCTGCTCAACGGCCGCGTCAACCCCGAGACGCTCCACGCCGACGAGTGGACGATCTACCCCGCGCGCTTCAACCTGGCGCGCCATCTCCAGAAGGCCCTAGAGGGCGACGGGTTCGAGGATAGCCTCCGGCGCCTCCTGCCCGCCCAGCCGGGATACGGGCGGCTCAAGACGGCGCTGGTCGTTTACCGGGCGCTCGCGGAGAGGGGCGGCTGGCCCGTCGTCCCTGGCGACGGCAGGCTCGAGAAGGGCATGAGGAGCGAACGCGTCCCCGCGCTGCGCGCCCGCCTGAAGGTCACCGGTGAACTGCCGGTCCAGATCGACGGGGCAAGCGATCTCTTCGACGAGGCCGTCGAGGAGGCGGTGAAGCGCTTCCAGCTGCGGCACGGGCTCTACGACGACGGCATCGTCGGCGCCCGGACCCTGAAGGCCCTCAACGTGCCGGCGTCAAGCCGTGTCCGCCAGATCGAGCTGAACCTCGAGCGCTGGCGCTGGCTGCCCCAGAACCTGGGCAACCCCTACATCCTCGTCAACATCGCGGGCTACGGCCTCGAGGTCGTCGAAAACGAGGCGCCGGTCCTGACGATGAAGATCGTCGTGGGCACGGCGTTCCAGAAAACGCCCGTTTTCAGCGGGAAGATGACCTACATCGAGATGAACCCCTACTGGAACGTCCCCCACAGCATCGCCACGGAGGAGACCCTCGAGAAGATCCGGAAGGACCCGAACTTCTTCGCCAAGGAGAACATGAAAGTGTTCAAGGCGGGGCCGAACGGCGAGCGGGTCGACCCGGCCGCCATCGACTGGGCGACGCTCTCGGAGAGCAACTTCCCCTACCGCCTGCGCCAGGAGCCGGGCCCCCGCAACCCCCTGGGGCGCATCAAGTTCATGTTCCCCAACAAGCACAGCGTCTACCTGCACGACACCTCCGACCCGCATCTTTTCCGCAGAGAGAGGCGCGGGTTCAGCCACGGCTGCATCCGGATCGAGAAGCCCATGGACCTGGCGGAGTTCGTCATGCGGGGCAGCAGGGAGTGGTCGAAGGAGAGGATCGCGGCGGTGCTCAAGACGAAGGAAACGACGGTGGCCAACCTGCCGAAGCCCATCCCCGTTCACATCCTGTATTTCACGGCCTGGGGGAACGGCGACGGGACGGTCCACTTCCTGGAAGACATCTACCGGCGCGACGAGCGGCTCGACAGGGCCTTGCAGCAAAAGGCAAAGCCTGCCAGGGCCGCAAGACCTTAGCAGGCCCATCGCAAAGCAAAAAAATCCCCCTTCTTCCCTCTTGATAAAAGAGGAAGAGGGGGATTTCACTTTCTGTTGCCTAGCTGCTTGTTGCTTGGACCTTGCTGCTGCCTTTCGCTCAGGCCTTCTTGCTCACCTTCTTCCGTCTTCTCCTGCCGTCCTGCCAAGTGCGGAAATCGCCCACGTCGAGGTGCACGAAGCCGCGCTTCGCGTAATACCCGACGCCGCCGACGCGCATCTCCAGGGCCGCATTGCAGATGTTCTTTGCATGGATGTCGGGCACACGCAGATCGACGGCCATCCCCGCCATGTGCAGGCTGTTGCGTGCCACGCGGCGGTTGCGCCGGCGAAGGGCCGCGTTGGTCTTGGGCGAGCGGTAGCCGGAGATGACGTGGAAGGGGCTGTCGCATTCCAGCTTGCGGTTGAGGTGATAGAGCAGGTCCAGAAGGTTGGGATCGATTTCCTTGACCAGGTTGGCCCGGTAGTCGCGCATGAGGAAGTTGATCTCCTCGAGCGCCTCGGGGATGTAGTCCCCGTCGGCCCAGTAGGCCCGGTTGAACGTCTCGCCCGTGTTGGTGCTGTAGAGGTGGAGCCTTCTTTCCTCGCAGGGCTCGATGACGAGGCCGGCTTCCTCTTTCCATCCCGGCGAGCCGATGATCTCGGGCGAAAGGACCGGCTCGAGAGCGGCAACGGCCTTGCACGGCAGAGCCAGCAAGGCGGAGCCGAGAATGCCCAGTTTCAGAAAAGAGCGGCGGCTGAACGGTTGGACAAGAAGATCGCCATGTTTTCTAAAGGAATGCATCGTCCCCTCCTTTGCTTTTTCCTTAGAAAGCATGCGCCGTTGACGCAAAAGCGGTGTTTTTTTACCCCGGCACGAGAGGAAAAATCAAGGGGAAATTTAATTGTCTAACAATATCCGTGCCATAGATCGTTTTGGTTGCAGAAAAAAGACCGGGGCCGTCTTCGATCCACTTCTAGACTATCGGGCAGACCCGCTGCCGGCTTGAGGCCAGGGACTGCATTTTCTTAGCCTGCAGTAAGGATCGGGATGGTAAACCCAGACGGCCTTGTATTACAATAGCGTTCATGAAACCGACGCCCTTCAACCCGGCGACCGATCTGGCGCCCCTGCCTTTCGGCGAACGCCACAGGCAAACGGCCCTGCGTCTCAAGGAGGCGGGGCTCGCCTGGACGCCGCACGTGGGATGCTTCGTCTGGGACCCCGAGGGGCTGATCCCCGCGGCTTCGCCCTTTCCCGACCGGGTCTATTTCATCCTCAACCTGGGGCATTTCGTTCGCCTCCTGGGCACGGTCGAGCGGGTGAGGGAGAGGCT
The DNA here is from genome assembly GCA_018053845.1 of Syntrophobacterales bacterium. Lineage (GTDB taxonomy): Bacteria > Desulfobacterota > Syntrophia > Syntrophales > UBA2192 > UBA2192. The sequence goes on along the minus strand of JAGPKU010000057.1, from coordinate 1,910 downwards.
CGTCTGGCTGCCGACGTGGCACCAGACACGGCTTGTCGCCGAGGGTCTCGGCCTGGGTGAGGAGGCTCTCCGCGGAATCTGGGCCGGAGGCCAAACACCCGGGCCGGGTGAAGAACTCCTGATTCTCTATGAACGCATCCTCGAGACCCTGGAGAGGCGCTAGCATGGAAGAGATGGAAAACCTCCGCGCCCGGCTCGACGAAATGCTGCAATCCCAGCGCCTGGCCGTGCTTTCCACCTCGGGCGCAGGGGGCGCCCCGTACAGCAATCTCGTCTCCTTTGCGGCCCTCGGAACCGGCCGGCTCCTGTTCGCCACGACCCGGGCGACGCGCAAATACGCAAACCTCACGGCCGATGCCCGGGTGGCCCTGCTCATCGACAACCGCCGGGGCCAGGAGGCCGATTTCCACGAGGCACTGGCGGCCACGGCCCTGGGCAGCGCGGTCGAGCTGGCCGGAGAGGAGCGGGACAGGGGGGTCGCCGCGTATACCGCGAAATTCCCCTTCCTCGAAGAATTCGTCCGTGCGCCGTCGTGCGCCCTCTTCCGCATGGACGTGGAGCGCTGGATCGTCGTCACGAGATTCCAGAACGTCATCGAGGTCTCACCCCTGCCATGACCTATACCCTTCCCCTGGACCGGGTCGAACCGCGGGACCGCGAGCGCGTGGGCGGAAAGGCCTACTCTCTCTCCCGGATGGCCCGCGAGGGGCTGCCGGTCCCGGAGGCCCTTCTCGTCACCGCGGATGCCTACCGGGACTACCTCCGGGGCACCGGGATCGGCGAGGCCATCGCCCTCGAGATCAACCGCAAGATCGCCGATCAGATGCGCTGGGAGGAGATGTGGGACGCCGCTTTGCGCATCCGCAACCTCTTTCTCCGAACCCCGCTGCCCGCAGGGATCCGGGCGGAGCTGGCCCGCGCGATCGAGGAGAGCTTCCGAGGCGTTGCCGTCGTCGTGCGCTCGTCGGCCCCGGGCGAGGACTCGGCCACGGCCTCATTCGCCGGGCTCCACGAGTCCTTCGTGAACGTCCGGGGCACGGACGCCATCCTCGATCGCATCCGTCTCGTCTGGGCCTCGCTGTGGTCCGATGCGGCCCTGCTCTACAGAAAGGAGCTGGGGCTGGACGTCGCCAGGAGCGCCATGGCGGTCATCGTCCAGGAAATCGTGGAAGGCGACCGCTCCGGCGTGGCCTTCAGCGTGAGCCCGGAAAACCCCTCGCAGGGGGTCATCGAGGCCGTCCACGGGCTCAACCAGGGGCTCGTCGACGGCTCCGTCGAGCCGGACCGGTGGGTCCTCGACCGCGGGAGCGGGCGTATCCTCTCCCACCGATCCGCGGCGAGACAGAAAGCCCTCTACGCAGGCGATTCCGGGGTGGAAGCCCGTCCCCTCCCTGCCGCGCTCGCCGCAACGCCGCCCCTGGACCCGGAGGAGGTGCTCCTCGTGTTCCGGGCCGTCGTGGACGTGGAGCGGTTCTTCGGGTCGCCCCAGGACGTGGAGTGGACGATCCGGTCAGGCAGGCTCTGCCTTCTCCAGGCACGGCCGATCACCACCGGCGGGCCGACCGCCGCCGGCGACCCGAGGGCCTGGAATCTCACGCTGAGGCGCAGCTTCGAGAACCTCAAGGCGCTGCGGCAGGAGGTCGAGGGCCGGTGGCTCCCCGCCATGACGAGCGACGCCCGGGCGCTGGCCGGCGCCGATCTCGAGGCCCTGAGCGATGAAGAACTCGCGGCCGAGATCGAGAGGCGGCAATCCCTCCACGCGAAATGGAATGACATCTACTATGCGGCGTTCATCCCCCTGGCCCACGGGATCCGGCTCTTCGGACAGGCCTACAACGACGCCCTGCGTCCTGAGGACCCCTACGAGTTCATGGACCTGCTCGGCGGCACCGAGATGATCAGCCTGGAGC
>JAGPKU010000146.1 GCA_018053845.1 Syntrophobacterales bacterium | reverse complement strand
TTGCATCCCTTGCCGATCTGCGGCCGGCACGAAGAGAACAAACCGATCAGCCATGCGGGTCAAGACTCTCATCATCGCGGCACTCCTGCTCCTTCTGACCCTTGATCCCTCCTTCGCGCAGACCGAATACCGCTACGCCCCGGCAGCGAAAAAACCGGCCGGGGCCGGCACCGTCATCGGCCGGATGCTCGTCCACACGGTGAAGCCGGGCGAAACGCTCCTTGACATCGCGAGGCGGTACGGCCTGGGGGTGACGGAACTGCAGGCCTTCCACCCCGACCGGGACCCCTGGCTGCCCGGAGAGCGGAGCACGCTGCAGATCCCCACGCTGTGGATCGTCCCCCCGACCCGGCACAGGGGCATCGTGATCAACGTGCCGGAGATGCGCCTCTACCGTTTCCACGCGAAGAGGGGAACCGTCACCACCTACCCCGTCACGGTCGGCGAAGAGGAGACCCAGACGCCGCTGGGGACGTTCCGGGTCGTCGAGAAAGAGGAAGACCCCGAGTGGAACATCCCCCCCAAGCTGCGGCACAAGTACAAGACGAAGATCATGCCCGCCGGTCCCGACAACCCGATCGGCCGCTACTGGCTGGGGCTCTCGGCGCGCGGATACGGGATCCACGGCACGGACAACCCCTGGAGCGTGGGCCGCATCCTCAGCAACGGCTGCATCCGGCTCTACCCGGAGGACATCGAGAAGCTCTACGCGGACGTCCCGAAGGGGACGGCGGTGGAGATCCTCTACGAACCCGTCAAGTTCGGGTTCCGCGGCAGCGTGATCTTCGTGGAGGTCCACGACGACCCCTACGGGTTCATCGCGGACATGGAACAGCATGCCCGGCTGATCGCGAGGAGACAGGGGATCGAGGCATACGCGGACTGGGAAAAGATCGACGAGGCGATCGAAGCGAAAAACGGTGTCCCCGTCCCGGTGGGCACCCTGCCGAAGGGAGGTGATGGCAAGACATCGTCACGTCGCTGATCAAGAGAGGGGGCCAATCCTTTCAAATCTTATATCAAAGGAGGTATTTGGGATGAAGTCACGTTTTGTCGTTCTCATGGTGCTGGTCTTTGCTGCAGCGCTCTTCACGGGCTGCGCCACGACGGGGGACCTGGACAAGGTCAACGCGAGGCTCAACGAGCTCTCGTCGAAAGTGGACCAGGCGCAGATGAAGGCCGATCAGGCCTCCAAGGACGCGGCGGCCGCAAAGGCCGGCGTCGCGGACGCCTCCCGCCAGGCCGCGCAGGCCAACGAGGCGGCGGCCAAGGCCGATGCGGCGGCAGCCCGGGCGGAAGCGGCGGCAAAGCTGGCCGAGGACAACGCGAAGAAGTCCGAGGCGATCTTCATGAAGTCCATGAAGAAGTAACGCAGCGGCCGGACGGGTCACGACCCCGAAGGCACAAACGCAAAGGCGGCCCCGGTCTCACCGGCGCCGCCTTTTTTTCTCACCTTCTTACCCTCTCACCCCCTTACCTTCTTCCCCATCACGGCCGGATCTCCACCGGCGTCCAGGGCGACACCAGATCCCAGAGCTCCTCCATCTCACGGTTGGTCAGGGCGATGCAGCCGTTGGTCCAGTTGAACAGGTACTGCACGTCGCCCATCCAGAGCTTGTCCTCCTTCATGCCGTGGATCATGATGCTGCCGCCCGGCGGCACGCCCAGCGATCTCGCCCGCTCGACGTCGTCCGGGTTGGGGTAGGAGAGGTGCAGGGCCCTGTGGTAGATGCTGTGGCGGACCTTGTAGTCCACGAAGTACACGCCTTCGGGCGTCTTGTTGTCGCCCTGCCGGACCTTGGGGCCGACGGGGTCGCGCCCCAGGGCGACCTTGTAGGTCCTGATTTCCTTGTCCTGCCGGAAGAGCGTGAGCGTCCGCTTCGACTTCTCGACGACGATGCGCTCCGCAGGCACCCCGGCGGCGGGGGCGGCCTCCGTGAACGACGCGACGGGCGCGGAGGGCGAGTCCGAGGAGAACGCCGCCGGCGCCGTGAAGAGGGAAAACAGGGCCGCGGCGGCGACAGGGGCCGCGAAGAGTCTCAGCAAGAGGGGTAGGGGGCGGGCGTTCATCGTCAACGGACCTGACCGTTCCGTGCTGTGCTTTAGCACGATTCCCATCAAGGTGCAAGATGCCTGCCACGCTCCCGGCACCCTGCCGGCCGATCAGGGGAGAAAAAAGGCACTTGATTCTTGCGGGCGCGCCCTCTAGCATGCATGATATTTATCGGACGGCTGCAACGGCGGCGGCGATATGGCACGAGAGAAAAAAATCCTGGTTTTCGGCCACCGGAACCCCGACACGGACTCCATCGTCTCGGCCATCGCCTGCGCCGAGCTGAAACGGGCCCAAGGGCACGCGAACTGCTTCGCCGCCCGGTGCGGGAACGTGAACCTCCAGACGGAGTACATCCTGGAGCGCTTCGGCGTACCTGCCCCGGAATTCATCGGGGAGATGATCCCCAAGGTTCGAAACCACATGAACCGCGGGGCCGTGACGGTACCCCACGACATGCCGCTCTGGCAGGCCCTGGAGATCCTCGACAAGGGCGACTTCAAGATGCTGCCCATCGTGGGCGAGGGCGGGCGTCTCGACTCCGTCCTTCACTTCAACGCCTTCGCCCGGAACATGCTTCGCAGGATCGACCCGGACCGCAAGGGCGTCTTCCCCACCTCCGTCTCGCTGCTCGTGAAAACCCTCGGGGCCCAGCCCGTCACCACCTTCGAGGAGGACACGGTCTTCCAAGCCCAGATCGCGGTGGCGGCCTACGAGTTCGACGCCTTCCGGGAGCACATCGGGGCCATGCCGCCGGCCAACACGATCGTCCTGGTCGGCAACCGCGAGGACGTGCAGGACTGCGTGATCGAGAGGAAGGTGCGGGTGCTCATCGTCACGGGCGGAAAGCCGATTCGCCGCGAGCTGAAGCAGAAGGCCTCGGCGAACGGGGTCTCCATCCTCATCTCCCCCTACGACACCTCGACCTCGTCGTGGCTCGCCCTGTACTCCTCCCCCGTGGGGTGCACGGGCGACCGGTCCCTCGAGCCGGTCAAGGAGGGGGATTACATCGGCGCCGTCAGGGAGCGGCTTCTCGCGTCCGTTTCCCGTTCCGTGCCCGTCGTCGACGCCTCGGGGTGCGTGGTGGGCGTGCTGTCCCAGAGCGACCTGATGCGGGAGGCCGACACCGAGCTCATCCTGGTGGACCACAACGAGCTCTCCCAGGCCGTGGACGGCGCGGAGCACTACCGGATCCTCGAGATCATCGACCACCACCGGCTGGGCAACATGCACACCAGCACGCCCATCACCTTCCTCAACAGGCCCGTGGGGGCCACCTCGACGATCATCGCGGGTCTCTACCAGGACTGCCGGGTGCCCATGCGGAAGGAGATCGCCTCGATCCT
>JAGPKU010000056.1 GCA_018053845.1 Syntrophobacterales bacterium | reverse complement strand
TAGGGGCCGACCAGCTGGTAGCGCGTCTCGTCGCCCGTGTCGATGTCGGCGAAGGCAACGGTCGTGCCGAAGACGACCCGGTCTCCCGTCAGGCCGTTGAGTTCCACGATCTGCGAGGTGGCCAGGCAGTTCTCGAGTTCCTGCTGGCGGCCGTGCAGGAAGGACTGGCGTTCCTTGGCATACAGGTACTCGGCGTTCTCCGAGATGTCGCCGTGTCCGCGCGCCTCCTCGATGGCCTTGATGTTCTCCGGGATCAGCACCCTCTTGAGCTGGTCGAGCTCTCGTTTGAGCTTTTCGAACCCCGCCTTCGTGATGGGCATCTTCTCCATCGAAACTCCTCCGGGGGCGGTGCCTCCGGCAAAAAAATAAATATCCGCCAGTGCCTCGGGGCAATAACGGATATTTGCAATGTCCTTTACACGGAAAACCGCCGGGCTGTCAAGCAAATTCAGGGTTTCTGCGCCGCCCCGCTTTCCCGACTTGCGCCGCCGTCTTCGTTGTGCTAGCTTCGGCACAACCCGGGGGCGCTTGAGGCGCCCCCGTTCGATTCGCCATGCTCGACAGATACAAACGCGAAATCAACTACCTGCGGGTTTCCATCACGGACCGCTGCAACCTCCGGTGCGTCTACTGCATGCCGAAGGAAGGCCTGTCGCTCCTCGGCCACGAGGACATCCTGCGATACGAGGAGATACTGCGGGTCGTCCGCATAGCCCGGAAGCTGGGGATCGTGAAAGTGAGGGTCACCGGCGGGGAGCCGCTGGTGCGCAGGGGCGTCACGGGTTTTCTCGCCATGCTCGGGAAACTGGGCCTGGAGGACATCAGCCTCACCACAAACGGCATCCTCCTGGAGACCTTTGCGGAGCCGATCCGGCAAGCCGGCGTCGACAGGATCAACGTCAGCCTCGACTCGCTCGACCCGGGGCGATACGCGCGGATCACCAGGGGCGGCGACCTGTCCGCCGTGCTGCGGGGGCTCGAGCGGGCCGAGCGGAGCGGGTTCTCCCCGATCAAGATCAACGTCGTCGCCGTGAAGGGCTTCAACGACGACGAGGCGGTTTCCTTTGCCAGGCTCACCCTGGAGAAGCCGTACGAGGTCCGCTTTATCGAGCTCATGCCGATCGGCGGCGACAAGGAAAGCGTGGAACGGTATGTCTCCAACGATGAACTGATGGACCGGATCGCCCGGGTCGCGGATCTCCACCCCGTCGACAGCGGCAGGAGGGGGAGGAACATCGCCGGACCGGCCCGCCGATACCGACTCGAGGGGGCCCGGGGGTTCATCGGCTTCATCAGCCCCATCAGCCATAACTTCTGCCACGCCTGCAACCGGCTGCGTCTCACCGCCGACGGGGGCCTGCGGGCCTGCCTGATGGTGGACGGGGAGATCGACCTCAAGGCCCCCATGCGCAGGGGGTGCAGCGACGAGGAGCTCGAGCGGCTTATCGTGCAGGCCATCCTGAACAAGCCCCTGGGGCAGCACACGGACGGGGCGGCGGGGGATCGCCACCGAAGAAAGTGCGCCCGCGAGATGCCGACGATCGGCGGCTGAAACTCAGCCGCCGGGCGTAAGGCGAAAGGCTGAAGGCAAAGAAAATCCCCCTGTGTCCCCCTTTTGCAAAGGAGGATTGAGGGGGATTTCGGCTCAAGCGGTGACAGAAATGATCAAGGAGGCGATGCTGTACGAGAAGCTCGAAGGGGGCGATGTCCGCTGCGCTCTCTGCAGCCACCGCTGTCGGATCGCCCCCTCGAGGCGCGGACTCTGCGGGGTGCGGGAAAACCGGGAAGGCGCCCTGTATTCCCTGGTCTACGGGTCCGTCGTCGCCGCAAACGTCGACCCCGTCGAGAAGAAACCCCTCTATCACGTCTGCCCGGGTTCCGACTCCTACTCCATCGCCACGGTGGGATGCAACTTCCGCTGTTCCTTCTGCCAGAACCACGAGATTTCCCAGTTGCCCCGGGGGGAGGGCCGGATCGCCGGCCGGGAGATGCCCCCCCGCGAGATTGTCAACAAGGCCATTTACACGGAATCGAAATCGATCGCCTACACGTACACGGAACCCACGATTTTTTTCGAGTTGGCCTGTGAGACAGGACGGCTCGCACGGGAAGAGGGCCTCAAGAACATCTTTGTGACCAATGGCTTCATGACGCAGGAAGCCCTCGAGGCCGCATCGCCGTGGCTCGATGCGGCCAACGTCGATCTCAAGTCCTTCCGGGACGAGTTCTACCGGCGGCACTGCGGTGCCCGGCTGGAGCCGGTTCTCGAGACGCTCCGGGCAATGAGGCAAAGGGGAATCTGGGTCGAAGTGACGACGCTGGTCATCCCGACGCTCAACGACGGCGAGGCGGAACTGAGGGACCTCGCCGCGTTCATCCGCTCGCTCGGCGAGGACGTCCCCTGGCACGTCAGCCGCTTTTTTCCGCGCTACGAGCTGCAGCGCCTGCCCCCGACGCCGCTGCAGACCATCGAGCGGGCCCTGGCGATCGGGAAGGAGGCGGGCCTCCGGCATGTCTACGGCGGGAACGTGCCGGGAAGCGACAGCGACAACACCTATTGTGCCGCGTGTCACAATCTGCTGATCGCCCGGCAGGGCTACAGCATACGGGCATACAACCTGCAGGGGGCGCGATGCCGGCGCTGCGGCACCCCTTTAGCCGGCATCTTCTCATAATCGAGCGAACGGGTCCGGTTATCGGAATCCGGCGCCTTCAAGGATGGAGAAAGTGAGAAGGTGAGACGGTGAGAAAGCAGGAGAAGCTGTCTGAGTGAGCCTGCATTTTCAAGATCCGATAAGCCGAAAGAAAATCACGCTCATTTCAGAATTTCCAGCCTTCTTGCCCTCTCACCCTCTTACCTTCTGGCATCACGCAGCATCTCCACGATGTCCGGCGGGGCCTTCTCCGGGGACCCCGCGTCGAAGGGGGGATCGGGATCGTATTCGATACCGAGCTGGATGGCCTGCGCAGCCCGGTCCCCCGCCGTCCACTGGACCAGGCGCAGGGCCATGTCGATGCCCGCCGAGACGCCCGCCGCCGTCACGATCTTTCCCTCGCGAACGACCCTGTCCGTGAGGACGACCGCGCCGAAAGCCGCCAGCCGCTCCCTGTAGTTCCAGTGCGTCGTGACCTTCAATCCCCGCAGCAGCCCGGCCTGACCGAGAATGAGGGCCCCCGTGCAGACGGCCGTCGTGAACCGCGACGTTTCGTCCACCGCCCGGATCCACCGGATGACGGCGGGGTCCTGCATCGTTTTGTCGACACCGGACCCCCCGGGTACGAGAACGATCTGCGGGTTCGGCACGTCCTCGAGTCGGCGATCGGCCACGAGGGTAAGCCCGCCCTTGGCCTTTTTCGGGCCGGGCGTGGAGGCCGCCCAGGTCACCGTCGCCCCCGGAATCCGTGAGAGGACCTCGTAAGGGCCCACCGCGTCGAGGGCGGTGACGTCGTCGAAAAGCAGGATGGCGATTTGCATGGATCCTGTCCCTTGTGCCCCGTCCCGGGGGCGGTTTCAGGTCTTTCAGGCGATCACGCGGCCGTCCGCCAGGAGGCATTTTTCCGTCACGGGCCCCTGCGGGGTCTCGATCTCGTAGCGCCAATCGCTGATCCGGTGCTTCCCGCCCAGCTCGTCACGAAGCGTTTCCAGCAGTTTCTGCGCTTCCTCGGCCGTGCCTGCTTGCAGGTCAAAGGTGAGGATGACTTTCATTCCGGTGATTCCTTTCCCTTCCGGCCCTGCGGCCTGAGGGCGGCTGCTTCCGTCCCCTCTTCCCGCCAGTCCAGATCGGCTTCGACATATTCCTTCGCCAGCACGCGTCGCGCGTGATCCGCCCACATGGCGGGCACGAGGACCTGAACCTCCCCGAGCCCGTCGACGGTGATGGCGTAGATCGCGCCGATCGGCTCGTACTGCAGGCGGACGGGAATCCCCTCCGCCTCGAGCCTGCCCTCGAGGATCCTCGCCTGGATGATCCCCTGCGCCGTGCCGACGACGAGCCAGTCCTGCTCTTCCATCCCTTATCCTTCGATACGGATTTCGATGTAGATGTCCCCCGCCCGGCCGCCCTCGACCCGGCCGAGGCCCGCAAGCCGGATCCGGGTCCCGTCCTCCGTGCCCGGCGGGATCGCGACCATGAAGGCCCGCCGAGCCGCATCGCCCGGGACGCTGATCATCTTGCGCGTCCCGTTCCGGGCCTCCTTCGGCGTGATCACGACCGTCCCGTGCAGATCGAGGTCGTCGCGTTCGCTCACGGGCCGGATGCGCTGGATTCTCGGCGTGGAGCTTCGTGCGAAGGCGTCGTGGAGCTTTTCGTCGATCCGGCTCTCCGGCAGGCGGGAAAACAGCTTGACGGCGATCATCCCGAAGACGAACCCCCCGATGTGGGCCCACCACGCGATGCCGCCGCCCCCCTCCGGCCCGGGCAGGGAGGCATAGAAGAACTGGAAGAGAAGCCAGATCCCCAGGAACACGACGGCCGGGATCTCGACGAAGTAGGGGATGAAGAAGATGGGGATCAGCGTGATGATCCGGGCCCCCGGGAAGAGGATGAAATAGGCCCCCATCACCCCCGCGATGGCCCCGCTTGCGCCGATCGTGGGCACCGTCGATCCCCAGTTGGACCAGAGGTGCGCAAAGCCGGACGCCCAGCCGCACAGCAGGTAGAACGCGAGGAACCGCGTGGCGCCCATGCGGTCCTCCACGTTGTCGCCGAAGATGTAGAGGGACCACATGTTGCCGATCAGGTGGAGGAACCCCCCGTGGAGAAACATGAAGGACAGCAGAGCGAAGGCCTGCTCGCCGAAGGTGAAATGGGACGAGATCTCGGGAACGGCGTAGCGCGCGGGGACGAGACCGTAGGTGTAGATGAACCGCTCGAGGTTCTCTCCCTGCATCGTCTGGTAGAGGAAGACGAGGACGTTGAGGCCGATGATGCCGTGGGTGACGGCGGGATAGCTCTTCGAAAGGATCTGGTCGCGTATGGGGATCATGGAAACACCGCAGGCTAAAGGCTAAAGGCAAAAGGCAGTAACCATGCTCAGATCCCGCTATTCCCGGTGCCCCTTGCCTCACGCTGGGCGCCGTTATTCTATCTCACAAATCATTTTTGCAGCAACCGCTTTCCGGGACCCCGCCCGAGATAAACGGCCAACATAAAAAAGGGGCGGGCCCTGCGGCCCGCCCCGTAACCGTCTTGACGGTCAGGCGCTCATCGCTTACTTCACGAAGGGCGCCGGGAGCGGGTAAATCACGCGCCCGAACACGGTGTTGCAGACCACCGCGCCGGCGATGTAGACGCCGAGCCAGCCGGAGATGATCAGGCACCATCCCACGATGGGCTTGCCGACATTGGGATCCATCTTGCCCAGGTCCAGACCGACGATGCACCACAGGCAGATGTCGATGAGGACGACGAGCAGGAAGAGGAGTTTGTTGGACTTCAGGTACGCGGGGGTCACGACGGTGAGGAAGCCGGCCCCGGCCATCCAGGTCCATCCCTCGACGTAGGCATGGGGCGCCATGCCGAACTTGATCATGAAGAATTTAGCGAGTACGCTCAGCGAGGCGCCGAACATGAAGAAGGCCGAGAAAAACAAAAAGACGTTGCCGCCGGTGATGTTGTGATCCTTCAATTCCATGACGGCCACCGTGTACTGGACGACGCCGCCGCCGACGAGCCATGCAAACAGGATGGGAAGGCCTTCTACCTTTACCCAGCCCATAAATACTGCGCCGAAACCAAAGCAAGCAACAGCAAGGGCGCCCAGACCGGCAGGTCCGGGAGATGCAAAGGTGTGTTCCTGTGCCATAGAAAAATCCTCCTTTTTTCTATTAAGAAAATGAAATGTGGAACCTTGAATGAATGAAGAAAAAATCACACCTTACCAAAAAATCCCCAAGTCACCTCCCTTCTACGTGAATTCTGCAGGCCCGACCTCTCATTCCGGGCCGTTGCTTGAGCGTTGCTTCAGGCGCCTGCGCGTCGGTCCGACCTTTTATTCCGGTCCGCCGCCCGGGCGTTGCCTCAGTCGCTCCTGCGAATCAAATGACCCCCTGTTGGTAAGATGATCTGCATTCCTGGCACACGATGTCAAAGAACCGCCCCCAATAATACAAGTTTTACCTACCAAAGATAAATTCATCCTGTCAAGAGGAAAAACGCCCTTCGTCACGCTCTTGTCCCGGCAACCGCCGGGGGAGATGCCGTGGTTGCGGCCGCGCGCGGGCACTGCGCCTCCGACGATGCGGATCGGCGGTGCGGGTCTTCAGGTCGAAGGGAGATACGGGAACCCGCCTAGGAGGCCCGGTAGGCAAAAAGGATGACGAAGATGCCCAGAAGCCAGAAGAGGTAGGCCATGATCCGGTGCTTCTGCCGGGAGTCGAGTTTCGAGAACATGGAGATGAAATTCGCCTTCTCTTCCTGCACGGTCGGCCGTGCGGGCTGTGCCGGGGCCTGCGGGGGGGTCTTGCCCTTTCTCGACATGGTTGCATCTCCTCTTTTGCGCCCGGTCTGCGCTGCCTTCCCCTTAACGGAAACGGCGGCGGCTGTCAAGTCAAGGACCGGCCGCAGAATCGCAAGGGGACGAATCACTTCCCGCTCTGGTAGGGGTCCCAGTCGAAGCCCCAGAGATCGCTGTGCATCGGGACCTTGTAGTTTCTCCTCTCCTCGTAGGCGGGGTAGCGCCTCGTCTTGCCCTCGATCGGCAGCATGCCGACGGGAAACTTCGGGGCAAGCAGGCCGTGTTCCCGGGCCTCCTTCTCCAGCCACTCCCGGTCGTCGGGGTGCGCGATGGAGATGAGCGCCGCCGCTCTCTCGTAGCCGTTGAGGCCGCGGAGGTTGACGATGCCGTACTCGGTGCAGACGTAGTTGGCCAGCTGGGCCGGCACGTCCACCGACGAGCCCTCGGGCAGGAAGGGAACGATGCGCGAGGTGCCGTGCTTGCTGCGCGCCGTCATGGAGGCCACGCCCCGGCCGCCCCGGCTCTGGGCGCAGAAGGAGACGAAGTTGAAGTACCCGCCGGTGCTCGAGATGGGCCGCTTTTCGTAGAAACCCGAGCACTGCTGGCCGAGGAGGTCCACGGCGACGCAGTTGTCGATGGCGATCATGTTGTCGATCCGCGTGAGGTTGTGCAGATTGTTGGTGTAGCTGATGTCGTAGACGGCGAGGTTCGGGTTTCGGTGGATCGTGTCGTAGTACCACTTGACGTCCACGGGGAAGGCGAAGGTCCAGACGCTCTTGCCGCGGTCGGCGGGAAGGCTCTTGTAGCGGTTGGTCACCTGGCCGGACTCGATCAGCTTGATCAGGCCGGCGTTGAGCATCTCCGTGTGGATGCCCAGATCCTTGAAGCCGGCGTTGGCCATGGCGCCGACGCAGGCGGAGGGAAGCGAGCCGATGCCGAGCTGGACGACGTCCCGGTCCCGCATGATCGTCATGATGTGCTTGGCGATGGCCTCCTCTTCCGGCTTCGCCCGGATGGCCTTTTCGTTGATCTGGGGCCATCGGTACCGTTCCACGTCCACCTCGACCCAGTAGTCGATGTCGTCGATGTGGATCGTGTTGAAGCGGCCGCCCTCGGCCCAGGGGTAGTCCGAGCGCACCTCGATGACGGACTTCTTCGCGCACTGGGAGAGGATGGCGGCGTTGTTCGTGCCGTACGAGAAATTGGCGAATCCGTGCTGATCCCAGGGCGTTGCCGCGTTCCACCACCAGTCGAGGCCCCGCTTTTCCTTCACGGCGTTGACGAAGCGGTAATGGCAGAACCACATGCCCATGGCCCACCCCCAGTGCGCCCAGCTCGTGACGCCGTTGGTATCGCGGGCCCTGCGGCTCCAGGGGAAGAAGAAGTACTCGTGGAAGCAGTGGTATTCCTGCTGGGGGTCCACCTGCTGGAACTCGGGGTGGGGATAGAACATGGCATAGTTCCAGATCTCGATATCCCTGACCTGCCCGGGGCCGGGTCCCAGGCGTCGGGCAAGCTCCTTCATGCACTCCGTGGAGTCCCCTCCGACGGAGCCGGGCTGGATCCAGTCGCCCGACTTGACCATGTCGAGGATCTGCTGAGGCGACCTCTTCTTGTCTCGGATCTTCTGCTGTACCGGTGTCGTCATCGGGCTCTCTCCTTCCCCGCTCGAACGGCAGTGATGATCGACGATGGGCCTGCGAAAACCAGCTTTTGATTAATCGCTCGCCCCGCATTTTGTCAAGACAAATAACCCCCTCGCCGCGTGCGGCAAGGCGCTCTCGAACGGTGATCATCCGCCCGGGAAACGCGTATTTTGCGGCCGGGATCGGCCGCTTCTGGAACGGAAATTGAATACAACATATGGTGGTCGAGGCATGAAGAGACACATTTAGTAGTAGTTTTTAGCCCTTTACAACGGTTTGGTGCTTTGGTAGAGTGATGACAATTTGGACTGAGCGTCAGTGAACTGACAGGAGCATGGGGACGGCATGAAACTCAAACGGCTCGAGATCATCGGTTTCAAGTCCTTCCGGGACCGGACCGTCATCGATTTTTCCGCCGGCATCAGCGGCATCGTGGGGCCCAACGGCTGCGGCAAGAGCAACATCGTCGACGCCATCCGCTGGGTCATGGGGGAGCATCGGGTATCGATGTTGCGGGGCAAGAAGATGGACGACGTGATCTTCAACGGCAGCGAAGAGGCCCAGCCGGTGAGCATGGCGGAGGTGACCCTCGTCATGGAGTCCGGCGGGTATCCCTTTCCCGCCCCCTACGGGGATTGCTCCGAGGTCATGATCACGCGCAGGGTCTTCCGCGACGAGGAAGGGGAGTACTTCATCAACAAGGTGCGCTGCCGGCTGCTCGACGTCAAGGAGTTTTTCATGGACACGGGCGTGGGCGCACGGACCTACTCGCTCGTGGAGCAGGGCAGCATCGCCAACCTCATGGAGGCCAAGCCCGAGGAGCGCCGCCAGTACATCGAGGAGGCCGCGGGGATCACCAAGTACAAGAGCCGCAAGGAGGCCGCCGTCCGGAAAATGGAGTCGACGAAGCAGAACCTGCTGCGCCTCAACGACATCCTGCGCGAGGTCAAGAGCCGGCTCAACGCCGTCTCCCGGCAGGCCAAGCGGGCCGAGCGGTACAAGCTGCTGAAGAAGGACCTCCGGGAGATCGAGCTCGCCCTGGCCCGGCAGGCCTTTGCGGAGCTGACCGGGAGGAAGGCGGAGCTGCAGCGGCGCCACGACGAGTCCTCGGCGGCGACCGACGATGTCCGCTCGCGGCTCGCGGTCCTGGAGGCGCGCATCGAGGAATTCCGGGCCGAAATCGCCGAGAACGACCAGGGCGTCCATCAGCTCCAGGAGAGACTCTACGCCGCGAAGAACGAGATCGGCATGCAGGAGCAGGGCATCGAGCACGCCCGGGCAAGGCTCGATGACCTTGCCGGGCTGAAGGAGCGGGGGGCGATCGAGCTCGAAGCGCTGCGCGCCCGCCGGGGGGAGATGGAGCGCGAACGGGGGCAACTCGAGGCGCAATCGACCGAATCGGACGGCCGGATCGCGGCGGGCCGGGAGGCGGTCTCCCTGCGACAGGCCGCCGTCGACGAGCTCAAGAAGGGCGAACAGGAGCTCCGGGACGGGCTGGAGCGGGAGAAGACCGACTACTTCAACGCGCTCACGGAACAGTCCCGCCTGCAGAATGCCCTGGCCGCCTACCGGAAGAATCTGGAAGACCTGAAACGCAGGGGCGAGAGGGAGGCCAAGGAGCTCGAGGAGCACGTCGGCCGCCTGACCGTCGCCCAGGAGAACCTCGAGGGCGCCCGCGCGGGCCTCGAAGAGGGCCGGCAACGCCTGGAGGACCTGCGGAAGCAAGCCGCGGAGCTCCAGCATCTAATCCAGCGGTCCCGCGCGGAGCTGGAAGACGCCGATGAACAGGTGTTCCGGATCAAGGAGGAGCTGGGGAAGAAGACCTCGCGTCTCGCCTCGCTGAGAGAGTTCCAAAACCGCTACGAGTGGTGCGACGCGGGCACCCGGTCGATCATCCGGGCCGGGGCGGAGGCCGGCCTGCCCCTGGACAGCGTGCACGGGCTCGTGGCCGACCACATCGAGGTTCCCCGGGAATACGAGATCGCCGTCGAGGCGGCCCTGGGCGAGAGGCTGCAGTACGTCGTCGTCAAGAGCCAGGAGGAGGGCATCCGGGCCATCGACTACCTCAAGACCCGCACCGCCGGCCGCAGCAGCTTCGTCCCGCTTCGGGTCCGCTCGAGCGCCCTCGACCTGGCGTCGAAGGATTATCTGCAAGGCACGACAAGACTGCTGGACGTCGTGCGCGTGAAAGAGGAATTCCGCGGCATCGCCGAATACCTGCTGGGCGACACCCTCCTGGTGCCCGACCTCCACGCCGGGGTCGCCCTCTGGCAGCGCAACGGCTTCCGGGGGACCCTGGTGACCCCGGACGGCGACATGATCAGCCCCCACGGCGTTCTCACGGGCGGGAGCCGGTCCGTCACGGAGGAGAGCAGCCTGCTGCGGCGCAAGCGGGAGATCGCCGAGCTGGAGAAGGACGCGGCCCGTCTCGAGGGCCGCCTGCGGGAGGTGTCGCAGGGCCGCAGTGAGCTGGCCGACCGGCTCGCGACCCTGGAAGAGGACTGGGAGGCGGGACGGGACGCCGTCCGGGACGCGGAGCTCGAACTGCAGGGCCGCAAGAAGGACGTCGAGCGTTACGAAAACGAGCTGAAGTGGATCCAGCAGCGAGTCGGCGTCATCCGGTTCAACCGCGAGACGCTCCTGGCCGAGGAGCGGGAGACGGCGACGATGCTCGCGGCCACGGAGCGCGAGATCGAGGCGGCCGGTGTCCGCTGCGCCGAGATCAGCGGCCGGCTCGAGGAGAGCCGGCAACGCTGGCAGGCCCTGAAGTCGGATCTCGAGGGCAAGGATGCCCAGCTGACGGAGGCGCGGGTCGCCCTGGTGGCCCTGGAGGAGAAGCGAAACGCCGACCTCAAGGCGCTCGAGCGGCTCCGGGATTCCCTCCGCGCGGTCGAGCTCGAGATCGAAACGAGGGTCCGGAACCTCGGGGAGGCCGAACGCAGCCGCGAGGAGCTCACGGCGAAGATCGAGCAGGACCGGCGCACCCTGGATACGCTCTATGCCGGCTACGGGGAGATCGAGAGGGATCTCGCCGCCGCCCGCGAGGGGCAGACCTGGCGCGAGGGCAAGATGAGCGGGCTCGAGGGCGAGGCCCGCGAGGCCCGCAGGCAGATCGAGCAGATGCTGCGCGAGACGGGCGAGCTCGACATCGAGCTCCGGGAGCTTGCCTTCCAGGCCGATGCCCTGAAAAGCGGGATGCAGGAGAAGTACCAGGCCGATCTCGAAGCCCTCGTCCCCTCCTTTGAAAGACTCGACGAGGCCCGTGTCGGCGAGCTCAGGGAGGAACTGGACAAGAAGAAGAGGGCCGTCGAGGAGTTCGGCGAGGTGAACCTGCTGGCCATCACCGAGCACGAGGAACTCCAGACGCGACACGACTTCCTCATGGGCCAGATCAACGACCTCAATGCCTCGCTCGACTCGCTGCAGAAGACGATCGCGCGGATCAACCAGGTGTCCCGGAAGCGGTTCTCCGAGACCTTCGAGGCCGTCAACGCCTGCTTCCAGTCCGTCTTCCCGAAGCTCTTCCGCGGCGGGAAGGCCTCGCTGCTCCTTACCGACGGCGAGGATCTCCTGGAGACGGGCGTCGACATCGAGATTCAGCTGCCCGGCAAGCGCACCCAGAGCATCAACCTGCTTTCCGGCGGCGAGAAATCCCTGGCCGCCGTGGCGCTCATCTTCTCGATCCTGTTGCACAAGCCCACGCCGTTCCTTATCCTCGACGAGGTCGACGCGGCGCTGGACGATGCGAACATCGCCCTGTTCAACCAGTTCGTGAAGGACATTTCCGAGCGCTCCCAGATCATCCTGGTGACGCACAACAAGAGGACCATGGAGGTCTCGGACAACCTCTTCGGCGTCTCGATGGAGAAGAAGGGGATCTCGACGCTGGTGAGCGTCAATTTAAATCAGATCGCCGCTTAGGGAGAGGAGAAGGCTCGAGCGGCAAGCCGCATGGAATCAGGCAGGAGAAATCCCCCTCCTTCCCCCTTTTCTAAAGGGGGGTGCAAGGGGGATTTGAGTCTCTGCCCGGATCAGCCCTTGAGCCGATCCACGGAATCCTCCGGCGAGGATGCCCGGGCAGGAGGGGGATTTTCTTTTTCGGGCCGGACAAAGATTCCCGGGCTATTCTATAAAGCGGCAGACTGAAACGGCCCGGATGCATCGAAGGGAAAGAAGATCATGTTCGGAAACGCGGAGAAAAAGGGCTCCTTCTTCGAACGGCTCAAGGAGGGGCTCAGCAAGACCAAGCAGAGCCTCGTACGCAACGTCGACCAGGTGCTCTTCGGCGAGAAGACGATCGACGGCGATCTCTTCGAGGAGCTCGAGGAGATGCTCGTCACGGCCGACGTCGGCCCCGCCTTCGCCGCGGAACTGATCGACGAGATGAAGGGGATCGCGAAGCGCTCCGACCTCGGCAGCCCCGGGGTGCTGCGCAAGATCATGCGCGACAACATTCACTTCATCCTCAAGCAGCGCGAAGCGCCCCTGGTCGTCCCGAAGGAAGGGCTTTACACCATCATGGTCGTCGGCGTCAACGGCACGGGCAAGACGACGACGATCGGCAAGATCGCCAACGAGCTGCAGTCCGGGGGACACCGCGTGATGCTCGCCGCCGCCGACACCTTCCGGGCCGCCGCCATCGAGCAGCTGGAGGTCTGGGGGGAACGGGCGGGCATCCCCGTCATCAAGCAGAAGATGGGGGCCGATCCCTCGGCCGTCGTGTTCGACGCCCTGCAGGCCGCGAAGGCCCGTGGGGTGAACGCCCTGATCATCGACACCGCAGGCCGGCTCCACACGAAGGTCAACCTCATGGAAGAGCTCAAGAAGGTCAAGCGGATCATGGGGAGGGAATGCCCCGGCTCTCCCCACGAGGTCCTCCTCGTGCTCGACGCCACGACGGGCCAGAATGCGGTCAGCCAGGCGAAGATGTTCAACGAGGCGATCGGGGTGACCGGGCTGGCCCTGACGAAGCTCGACGGGACGGCCAAGGGCGGCATCATCATCCGGCTCGCCCGGGAGTTCGACATCCCCATCCGCTACATCGGCATCGGCGAGAAGATGGATGACCTGCGGCCCTTCAGCAGTGCGGAATTCGTCGACGCGCTGATGGAATGACACGGAAGGTTCGAGGACCGAGGACAAGAGAAGATCCTCGGTCCTCGTTCTTCGATGAGCGAAGCGATGCAGAGATACTTTGCCATCGGTGACATCCATGGCTGCCTGGACAAGCTCCTGTCGCTCCTGCGCCGCATCGACATCGACTGGGCGCAGGACACCGTCGTCTTCATGGGGGATTACATCGACCGGGGCCCGGCGTCGAAGGAGGTCGTCGAGACCGTTCTCGGTCTGCGCGGCCGTCATGACCGGGTCGTCTGCCTCATGGGCAACCACGAGCAGATGTTCCTGAACTGGCTCGAGGGAAGGGAGGAGCAGCTCTTCCTGGCCAACGGCGGCCGCAGCACCCTGCGTTCTTACGGCATCGCCCCCGATGCGGTGGACCGGGAGGCCAGGGTGCCTCCGGCGCACCTCGAGTTCTTCCGATCCCTGCTGCCGTTCTACGAAACGCAGACGCATCTGTTCGTCCATGCCGGCGTGCGGCCGGGGCTGCCCCTGGAGATCCAGGACCCTTACGACCTCGTCTGGATCCGCCACGAGTTCTTCCTGGCGGACCACGGGATGCAGAAGACCGTCGTCTTCGGGCACACCCCCTTCACGGGCGGGCCCTTCGTGGGGGAAAAGATCATCGGCATCGACACGGGCGCGGTGTACGGCGGGACCCTGACCTGCCTGGAACTGCCGGCGATGCGGTTTCATCAAGTCTGACGGCCGGTGGACGGGCAGGAAGCATCCCTCTCACCTTCCTGCCCTCTTACCCTCGGCATGAACAGGCGCCTTGCATCCTGGACTTTTTGACCGGTCATGGGGAAAACCAATCGGTAAGGTCGTGCCATGAAAATCCTCGAGTGCGTCCCGAACTTCAGCGAGGGACAGAACCGGCGCACGATCGACGCCATCGCGGAGGCCCTGCAGCGGGTCGGCGGGGTCCGGCTTCTCGACATCTGCACGGATCCCGACCACAACCGGACGGTCTTCACCTTCATCGGCTCGCCGGAGGACATCGAGAGAGGCGCCGCGGCCGCCTGCGACCGGGCACTGGAACGGATCGACATGCGTGCGCAGCGGGGCGTCCACCCGCGGATCGGAGCCGTGGACGTCGTTCCCTTCATCCCGCTCAAAAACGCCGCCATGGCCGATGCCGTGGAGACGGCCCGACGGTTCGGCAGGGCCTTCGCGGAGCGCAACGGCCTTCCCGTCTATTTTTACGGCGAGGCGGCCCTCGTCGAGGAGCGCCGGGAGCTCCCTCACATCCGCAGGGGCGGCTACGAGGCCCTGGAAAGACGGATGAAGGACCCCCGGTGGGCCCCCGATGCGGGTCCGGGCGTCCTCAACGAGCGAAGCGGTGCCACGGCCGTGGGGGCCCGCGATTTCCTCGTGGCCTACAACATCAATCTCGCTTCGCGGGATCTCGAAGCGGCGCGGAAGATCGCCGAGACGATCCGGGCCTCCGGCGGGGGGATGAAACACGTCAAGGCCATCGGCGTGCCGCTGAAGAGCCGCGGCATCGTGCAGGTCTCCATGAATCTCACGAACTTCCGGGAGACCTCCGTGAAGGACGTCTTCGACCGGGTGCGCTCCGAGGCCTCGCGCCTCGGTGTGGAGGTGCTCGAATCGGAACTCGTCGGCCTCATCCCCGAGGAGGCGCTGCGGGGCGTCACGCCGCAGGCCCTCCTGCTGAAAGACTTCAGCGAGGACCGGATCCTCGAGCGTCACCTCGAGGCGATCGGCGCCGGACGAGAGGCTTGACTCACCGGGGCGATCGTGCTAACTTCCTCAATCCCTCGTACCCCCTTTCCCCCGCTTTCCCTCGACCCAACGAGGCGAAGGGCAGGGGTGAGGGCAAGGACGGGTTTCCTTTCAGCCTGCAATGTGCCCCCTTAGCTCAGAAGGATAGAGCAACGGATTCCTAATCCGTGTGCCCCGTGTTCGAATCACGGAGGGGGCACCAT
>JAGPKU010000145.1 GCA_018053845.1 Syntrophobacterales bacterium | reverse complement strand
CCATGAAGATGTTTCTGATCGTCTACTGCGACGCCGCCGACGAGGACGTGATCGAGTCGTTCAAGAAAGGCGGGGTCAGGGCCTACACGAAGATGCGGGAGGTTCGGGGGGAGGGGACCGACACGGAGCCCAAGCTCGGGACCCCCTGCTGGCCCGGGAAGAACAACGCCCTCTTCATCGCCGCGAGCGACGACGAGGTGGCCCGCATCCGGGAGGCCATCCTCGAGATCCGGAAGAACCACCCGCGCTCCGGCGTCAAGGGCTTCATCCTGCCCATGGAGGAGAGCGTCTAGCGCGGTTCTTTCTCCACGTACGCGTAGGCGCTGTGGTTGTGGATGCTCTCGATGTTCTCGGCCTCCACGCTGTACCAGGTGAAGTTCGGGTCGCGGTTGAGTTTCACGGCCACGGAACGGACCACGTCCTCGACGAACATGGGGTTGGCGTGGGCCGCCTCCGTCACGTGCTTCTCGTCGACGCGCTTGAGCAGCGAGTACACCTCCCCGCTGGCCGATCCCTCCACGAGGCTGATGACGTCCTCGATCCAGAAGAACTTCCTGAAGCGGACCCGGACCGTGACGATGCTGCGCTGGTTGTGGGCCCCCAGGCGGCTCATCTCCTTGGAGCAGGGGCAGACGGTCGTCACGGGGACCGACACGCCCACGAGGAAATCCGTCTTCTGGCCGTCGTTTGCCCCCGTGAACCGGCAGCGGTAGTCCATCAGGCTCCTCGCGCCCGAAACGGGGGCGCGCTTCTCGACGAAGTACGGGAACTCGATCTCCATGTGCGCCGACTTCGCATTGAGCTTCTCGCGCATCTTGAGAAGGATCTTTTCGAAGCTGCGGATGTTGATCTGACCCCGGTACTCGTTGAGGATCTCGATGAACCGGCTCATGTGCGTGCCCTTGAACTGGTGGGGCAGGTTGACGTACATGCTGACGGTCGCGTTGACGTGCTGGACGCCGTTTGCCCGGTCCTGCACGATGATGGGGTACTGGATGCCCTTGACGCCGACTTTCCGGATGTCGATCTTCCGGCTGTCGCGGCGGCTCTGCACGTCGATCATCGCGGCTCCCCCCTGTAGCGCACGCGGGCGCTGTCGGACTCCCACACCGTCACCTCGGCGAGGCGGGCGGCGTGACCCTCCATCCGGGCCGCGATGCGCTCGAAGAGGTACCGCGCCACGCGCTCCGACGTCGCGCAATCCCCCGAGAAGGCGGGCAGCTCGTTGAGGAACTTGTGATCGAGCTCGTCGAGCGCCTCGGCGGTCCATTTCTTGAGGTCCCGGAAATCGACGAGAAGCCCCTCGGGGGACAATTCCCGGCCTTCCACGGTGACATCGACCCTGAAATTGTGGCCGTGCAGATTTTCGCACCTGCCCCCGATCTTCAGGGCATGGGCCGCTGAAAAGCTCTTCGTGACGGTGACGCTGAACATGACGGGTCCCTTGCCGGATGCGGATTCGTGTCGGTCTTATACCACATTTTCCCTTCGCGCGGAGCAAAAGTTGCCGGGGGTGCGCCCCGCGGCGCAAACCGCCCGGGTCGCGCCCGTCGCGGGGAACTACGAAAATTTTCGTACCTCCGCTCATGCCGCCGTCTTAGCGCCGGGCGTCGCAAAATCACCTCCCCGTCGTATTGCGGTTTCCCCGCTCGGACGGTAGGATGACAGGCGAGAGCGAACCCGGCGGTACGCCGGGAGGAGGAGTTCGTGAAACCGGTCAAAACCATCGACGATCTGATCCGGGAGAAGGACCTGACGGCGGAAGAGCTGGAGCGGCACCGGGAGCTCATCGAGGAGTGCCGCGCCCGGGAAGCCCAGCTCAAGGAGTACTCGAGGGCGACCCGCGCGAGCATGCAGAGGATGACGGAAGAACTCGACAAGCTGAGCCGCACGGCGGAGGAACTCTGGCAGGAGGCCCAGCGGCTCTCCCGGCAGGTCCATGGGATCTATCTGCACGTGGCCCCGGCTCCGGCGAGGAAGGTCTACCATTAGAAACGGGCGCGAGGCACAAGGCTGAGGGCGTGAGGTATCCGGATCGATCAACAAGCAGTCTCTCCAAAGGGGGCAGAATCCGGATTGCCGCATCCTACCCGATATGGCTCGTGATCTCCGCCGCACGTTCCAGGATCAGGTCGGCGCCGGCCTCCAGAAGATCGGAGGCGGCGGAGTAGCCCGTCAGCACCCCGACCGACAGCGCCCCCACCGCCTTGCCGACCCGGATGTCCATGGGGTGATCCCCGACCATGGCGGACTTCGAGGGATCCTCGTCCAGGATGCCCAGCACTGTCCGGATGTGATCGGGGTGGGGCTTGACCCGCTCCGCGTCGCTTCGGGTCACGACGGCCTCGCTGTAGCGGCCGATGTCGGGGAAGACGGCGGTGACCGCCTCGAGGCAGTTGCGGGTGAGGATCCCCCGCTTGACCCCCCGCCGCCCCAGTTCCGCCAGCATCTCCCTGACGCCCGGGAACAGGGCGCTGCGTGCGGCCCCCTCCAGTTCCCGGTCGGTCACCAGCTGCAGCGCGCGATCGGCGAAGTCTCCCTCCCGGCCCGGCGCATGGCGGCCGATGCGCCGCCGGATCTCGGCGATCATCTCCAGGACGAAGAGCCCCTCCAGGCCGTCATCCGAAATCCCGTAAGAAGCGGCCAGGCCGAGGATGTCGAGGCGCATGGCCTTGAAATCGACGTTCAGGAGCGCCAGGGTCCCGTCGAAGTCGAAGACCACGGCTTTGAGGGTCAGGGTGCGTCGATGCTGCATGGCGTCCGCCTTGCCTCACGGGGAGGGCGGCCCGTGATTGCCCGTCGCGTAGTCCGGCCGGAGGAACTTGCGGATCACGCGGTTCGAGTTTACCGCGGGCAGGGTGAACCCGAAGGCGATGTCGAGGAATTTCAGGACAATCGACAGGGTGGCGCCCCAGAGGACCTCCTCGTGCCCCCCCGGCGGCGTGTAGAGAAAGCACGGGAAGTTCCGCACGGGCTCCACCTCGTGACGGAAGGGCACGACCGACTCGATCTCGACGGTCAGGGTGCCGTACCGCTCCCGGTCGAACAGGGCCGTCAGGGGGATCTCGATGACCCGTTCCACCTCCCGGTTGGGCCGAAACGTCCAGTCCTTCCGCACGAGACCCACGACGGGGAAGATGACGCGGGAAAAGACATAAAGCTCCTGCGAGGGCAGCGCGCCGAGGAAGCGGACGTTGAGCGGGTTGATCCGGATCTCCTCCCAGGCCTCCCGCAGGGCGTTGGTCAGAAACAGGCTGATGTGATCCAGGGTTTTCCCCCCGCGCGCCTTTGCCAGCGATCGGGGCCTGCCCCGGAGAATCGGCGTGAGGCCCGATGCGACGAGGTGCCGCAGCAGGCGGTCCGCCGCGGGGTGCAGCATGCCGCCCGGGCAGCTCAGATCGCCGGGCTGAGGGACGAG
>JAGPKU010000007.1:48101-57862 GCA_018053845.1 Syntrophobacterales bacterium | reverse complement strand
CACGGTCACGGAGCCCCTGTGCTCGCTGATGATGGAGCTCACGATGGCCAGCCCGAGGCCCGAGCCGGACTTCTTCGTCGAGTAGTAGGGCTCGAACATCTTGGCCTTGTCCGCGCGGGTGACGCCGGTGCCGTTGTCGCGGACCTCGACGCGGGCCCGGCGATGCTCGCGGTCGTGCGCCGTGACAACCTCGATCCGCCCCGTTCCCGGGGACACGGCGGCGACGGCATTGTCCAGGAGATTGACCATGACCCTCTTGATCTGCTCGGCATCCAGCCGGAGCCGCGGCAGCCCCGGGTCGGGCCGGTAGTCGAAGGCGATCTCCTTGTGGGCATCCTGGTAGAGCACGACGGCGTCGCGGACGACCTCGTTGAGATCGTTCGGGGTGAGACTGGCCACGGGCATCCGGGCGTAACGGGAGAACTCGTTGACGAGGTTCTTCAGGACATCGACCTGGCTGATGATCGTGCCGGTGCACTCCATGAAGACGGGGCCGTCCTCGCTGAGCCTGTCGGCGAACTTCCGCTGCAGCCGCTGCGCCGAGAGCTGGATGGGGGTGAGGGGGTTCTTGATCTCGTGGGCGATGCGGCGGGCCACCTCCCGCCACGCGGCGATGCGCTCCGCGCGCTGCAGCTGGGTGATGTCCTCGAAGACGACGACCATGCCCATGTAATTGTTCTCGTCGTCGAGCAGCACCGTCGTCGTCACCAGCAGGGTGAGGGCCCGGTCCTTGAGGGTGATCGGGATCTGCTTCTCCACGTACCCCGTCTCCACGCCGGTGATCTCCGTGAGGATCTCGCGCACGAGGTCCAGGTGGCCCGGCTGGAGCACCTCCTCGTAGCGGTGATGCAGGACCTTTTCCGTCTTGATGTCGAGCAGCTTCTCGGCGGCCCGGTTGACCGTCGTGATCACGCCCTCGCGGTCGATGGCCACGACGCCGGCCGAGACGTTGCGCAGAACCGTTTCCATGTACTTGCGGCGCTGCTCGAGGTCGAGATTGGCCTGCTCGAGATTCTCCTTGCTCACCTTCAGGTCCGACGTCATCCGGTTGAAGGAGTTCACCAGGACGCCGATCTCGTCATCGGCCACGACATTGATCTTGTAATCCAGGTTCCCCTGGGCGATGGCGTGGGTGGCCTCGGCAAGGTCCTGGACCGGTTCCGTGATGCCCTTGGCCAGGAAGAAGCCGAACCAGGTCGCCGAGAAGATGATCAGCAGCGTCACCACGAACAGGATCACGATGTAGCTGGTCTTGATGGGGTTCTTGAGCAGCTTGAACTGCTTGTACTCCTCGGAGATCCGCGAGATCGTCGTCATCTTGTCGACGAGCCCCTTGGGGACATAGCAGTTCACCACGACGGCCCCGATGATGACCGACGAGCCGGATGCGACGTAGACGGGAGCAATGCCGCGGATGAAATCCCCCAGGCCCACGGACTGCATCGTCGTGAACTGCTTGCCGGCCCGGATGTCTTCCCGGAGCTTGGGCGAAAGGCCCAGATCGGGGATGTCGGGGTTGCCGGGGTCCTTGAAGACGAGTTTGTCCGCCTCGTCGTTGAAGTAGATCTCGATGAGGCCGAGCTTGTAGATGCGCTGCCGCTGCTCCACGAGCGAGCGCAGGTATTCCAGGCGGTCCTTTTCGAACAGGCGGTTCTTCGTGATGTCGGCGCTCAGCTGCTCGGCATAGTATTTCACGTTCTCCGAGGTCTGCTGGTAGTAGTTCTGCGCCAGCTCGAGGGAGAGGTTCAGGGCGCCGCCGACGCGGATGTTGAACCAGTTGTCGATGCTGTAGGAGAGGAAATTGGTGGCCACGAGGAACAGGATGAAGGTCGGCACGAGGCTGAGCGTCACGAAGGCCGCCACGAGCTTGGTCCGCAGCTTCGAGCCGAGGATGCCCCGCCGTCTCTCGTAGACGAGCTTGACGATGTTGCGGACGATGAGGAAGATGAGCAGCAGGACGAGGATGATATTGACGTTGATGAGGCCGAAAATGACCACGTCGCGGAAGTCTGGGACGAGGGCCTCCTTGCTGAAGATGCTGGTCTCGATGAAGGTCAGCAGGACGATGCCGATGACGACGGCGACGATGATGATCCGCTCGCGCCGCCGGCGCTTCATCTCGGCCGTGTGCGAGGACTGCTGCTTTTCGGTTCTTGTCTCCATGGGTACGGTTCGGGGCCCTGCGCGACCGCGACGGCGCCGCACGCCCCTTCAGGCAAATACATGGTACGCGGGGAATTGTAAAGGGGCATTACAAAGGGCCAAGGGCGAGGGGCATGGGGCTCAGGGCATTGCTGAAGGGGGAATCGTGATCCCGTGACCTTTCGCCATGGGCCGATCGCGGCAAGCCGGCGATTTCGGGATCAGGTGGTTGCCGCGGCGGACGCGGCGCCGGGCATGCGCTCCCCGTGAGACTCCGCCCTGGCGGCGGGATGGGGGTGCGAAACGATTTCCCAGCTGTCTCCGCGTGCGAGAAGCGTCTTCAGGAGCTGGGTGTTGAGCTTGTGGCCCGACTTGTACGCCGTGAAATGGCCGAGGATCGGCATCCCGACGAGGTAGAGGTCCCCGACGGCATCGAGAATCTTGTGCTTGACGAACTCGTCGCGCGACCGGAGCCCTTCCTTGTTGATGACCTTTTCGTCGTCGAGGACGACGGCGTTCTGCAGCGATCCTCCGAGGGCAAGCCCCTTGGCCTGCAGGTACTCCACGTCCCGAAGGAACCCGAACGTCCTGGCCGAGCTGATCTCCCGCTCGTAGGCATCGGGGGTGAAAACCATGTGGTAGCTCTGGGTGCCCACGGCCGGATGCGGGAAGTCGATCTTGTAGGTGATGCGGAAATCGGGTGCAGGCTCCAGCATGGCCGTGCTTTCGCCCTCGGCGACGGCGACGGCCTTCCTGATCTTGAGATACCGGCGGGGCTTGCGAAGCGTTTTGAGGCCCACTCTCTTCAGCGAGCGGACGAACGGCTCGGAGCTGCCGTCCATGATGGGGACTTCGAAGGTGTCCACCTCGACGACGGCATTGTCGATGTCGAGCCCCCGGAAGGCCGACAGCAGGTGCTCCACCGTGTGGACCCGGGTGCCGTTTACTCCCAGCGTGGTGGCAAGCGTCGTGTCGGTGACATTGCGGATATCGGCCGCGATCCGGTTGTCCGCGGCCACATCTTTCCGAACGAACACGATCCCTGCATCGGCCTCGGCCGGCTTGACGGTCATGCCGACCTTCCTGCCGGAATGGAGCCCTACGCTGCGGAAATCGATCTCTTCTTTAATGGTTTTCTGCCAGTACATTGAATGTCCTAAAAAACAAGGTGGTCTTGCTATGAGCAAGCGGCATGCCAGAGAAAAGAAGGAGGCGGAAGAGCGGGAAAAATATTTATGTATACGTAAATATTAAATAAATAATGATTCTGGCCTGTTCATTAAAACAGCAACGAGCGCAACAGGGAGGCTCAATTGTTGCAATAAAGCCACACAGCTTCCAAAAAGGCTGGGTGGTCTGCAACGCGGCCTCACGAACAGGCTGCCGACTCATCCAACGTTCTTACCTTCTCACCTTCTTACCTTCTCTTGTTGGCCGGTTGTGCCACCGGGCAGCGGTTATTCTCCCTTATAAAACCGTTCTTTTTCGCTGAAAAGACACCCGCAATACCTCTGCCGGTACATGCCCGTCTCTTTGGATATCCGAACCCCTTCGTCCCAACCCACCCTGAAATCCTGGTAATAAAAGGGGATCTTCATTTCCCGGGCGATAGCCTCCCCGGTCAGGCGGATCAGGTCGTGTTTCTGGTACCGGCTGTAGAGGAGGGTCGTGGTGAAGGCATCGAATAGCCCTTTCCGGGCCTGCGCGGCCGTGCGCCGGAGCCTCACCTCGTAACAGTAGCTGCAGCGATCCTTCCCCATGAAGGATGTCTTGCGCAGGAAGTCCTCCATCGG
This sequence comes from Syntrophobacterales bacterium, assembly GCA_018053845.1. Lineage (GTDB taxonomy): Bacteria > Desulfobacterota > Syntrophia > Syntrophales > UBA2192 > UBA2192. The sequence continues at coordinate 53,927 of JAGPKU010000007.1, read as the reverse complement.
GTAGTCCACGGCTTCTTCGACCGTGAGGGTCTCTTGCTTGGCAAACTCGCGCAGGGTCTCGAGCCGCTTCCGGTATTCGAGGTAGGGGTGGATGTTCGGATTGAAAAAGAGGCCCTCGATCCTGCCGGCATCCTTGCGAAGGGCCTGCAGCGGGTAGATCGTGCACGGCGCACAGCAGATGTGGATTAAAATCTTCATGGGCGTGTGACTCAGGGCTTGAGGCTAAGGGCAACCGGCAGAAGAAACACCATCACGTTGTTTTCGGCCTTTGGCCTTATGCCTCATGCCTGCCTTCTTAGAACAACTCTTTCTGATTGCCCGCCCACGGCCTTCCCAGATGATCGTAGGCCGCCTTCGTGGCCACCCGGCCGCGGGCGGTTCTGACGATGTACCCTTCCTGCACCAAATAGGGCTCGTAGACATCCTCGATCGTGTGCCGCTCCTCCCCGAGGGACGAGGAGAGACTGTCGATTCCGACCGGCCCGCCGTTGAACTTGTCGATGAGAAGCAGCAGGAGCTTGCGGTCCATGGTGTCGAAACCACGGTGATCGACCTCGAGGAACTCGAGGGCCTTCGCAGCGACATCTTTCGTGACGACCCCGTCGGCCCGCACCTGGGCGTAGTCTCGGACGCGCCGGAGCAGCCGGTTTGCAATGCGGGGCGTCCCGCGCGAGCGCAGGGCGATCTCGCGGGCGCCTTCGTCGTCCACCCGGATGGCGAGGATCCTCGCCGAGCGGCGGACGATGGTGGCCAGCTCCGCCGGGTTGTAGAACTCGAGGCGGAAGCTCATGCCGAAGCGGTCGCGAAGCGGCGAGGTGAGAAGCCCCGCCCGGGTCGTGGCCCCCACGAGGGTAAAGCGGGGGATGTTGAGCTTCATGGAGCGTGCCGACGGGCCCTGGCCGACGAGGATGTCGATGTGGTAGTCCTCCATGGCCGGGTAGAGGATCTCCTCCACCACGTTGGGCAGGCGGTGGATCTCGTCGATGAACAGGACGTCGTGCTCCTGGAGGTTCGTGAGGATCGCGGCCAGGTCCCCCTGCCGCTCGATGACGGGCCCCGAGGTCACCTTGATCCCGACGCCCATCTCCCTCGAGAGGATGTAGGCGAGCGTGGTTTTGCCGAGTCCCGGAGGGCCGGAGAGCAGGACGTGGTCGAGGGCCTCGCCGCGCATGCGGGCCGCCTCGATAAAAACGGCGAGGCTTTCCTTCACGCGCTCCTGGCCGATATACTCCGCCAGCGTCCGCGGCCGAAGCGTCCCTTCCTCCTCGCGCTCCCGCTCCAGGTTCTCGGGGTCCACCAGGGGATTGCGGTTTTCCTCTTTCATGCCCACGTTGACCTCTCCGGGATCCCTGCGCATCGTGTCGTTCGGAACGCGCTCAGGACAGCTCCTTGAGGGCGCGCTTCAAAACGTCTTCCAGCGCCACGCCGTCCTGTGCGGAATCCAGCATGCGGTCCAGGACCGCCCTGGCCGCGCTCTTCCTGTATCCCAGGTTCACCAGGGCCGACAGGGCGTCTTCCCGGACGGCATCGAGGGGGCTCTGCGCGGCCGCCTCCTCACGGGCTTCCTGCGGAGCAAGCTTGATCACCCGGTCGCGCAGCTCCAGGATCATCCGCTCGGCCATCTTCTTGCCCACGCCGGGAATCTTCGTCAGCGTCTGCCGGTCCTCGGTGAACACGGCGCGGATGAAGTCGGCCGGGGAAATGCCCGAGAGCAGGTTGATGGCCAGCTTCGGACCGATGCCGTTGACGGACAGCAACAGCTCGAAGAGCTGCTTCTCCTCGGCGGTCCGGAACCCGTAGAGATGGATGGCGTCCTCCCGGACGGCGGTAAAGACGTTGAGGGCGATGGGTGAGCCCTCCTCGGCCAGCTCGTAGAACGTGGACAGCGGGATGAAGACCCGGTAGCCGACGCCGTTGACCTCGACGGTGATGTGGCCGGGGGATTTGAATGTCAGGATGCCTTGCAGACTGGCGATCATGAATGCACCTGGCTTATGGCATATGGCTGAAGGCCAAGGGCAAAAGACCCGGAAGCGGATTCATTGTCGATTCCCCTGCGCCTTTTGCCGTAAGCCCTGTGCCTTATGCCGAAAGAAGCCGTCACAGAACGGCTTCCTTCTTCGTGTTCGTATGGCAGATGGCGACGGCCAGGGCATCGGATGCGTCTTCGGGGAGGATCTCGCCCAGCCGCAGGATGGCCTGCACCATCACCTGCACCTGCTGCTTCTCGGCCCGGCCGTAGCCGACGACGGCCTTCTTGACCTCGAGCGGGGTGTATTCGTGGACCGGCAGCCCGCTTCGGGAAGCGGCCAGAAGCGCCACGCCCCTCACGTGCCCCTGCTTGATGAGGCTCTTGACGTTCTTGCCGTAGAAAATGTCCTCGATGGCCACGGCGTCCGGTTTCGTCCTGCCGATCACCTCGGTCAGCTCGTCGAAAATCCGGGAGAGGCAGCGGGTGAAGGGCTCGCCGTTTTTGATCCGGATCTCGCCGTGATCCACCCGCAGGATCCGGCCGCCCGCCTGCTCGACGATGCCGTACCCCGTCACGCGGCTCCCCGGATCGATCCCCAGCGTCCTCACTGACCCTGCCTGATTCCTTCCTGCAGGTTTGGAGCAACCCCATCATGGCCTCGCCCTGAGATGACGAAGCGAGGACGTCCTGAAGAGCGGAAAATCGGAATGGATGTTTCATGCATTTTTTATCCGCTCTTCCTCACTTCTGATCTTCCGATCTTCGCAGCCTTCAATTCGGAAGATGTACGCACGGCGCCAGGCGGGATGCGCCCACGGTCACCAGCCTAACTTAATTTCTCCATGATCGCGTCGGGAATGTCGAAGTTCGCATACACGTTCTGGACGTCGTCGTTGTCCTCCATCCGCTCCATGAGCTTGAGCATGGACGAGGCCTTCGACTCGTCGAGCTCGACGGTGTTCGAAGGGATCATGCTGACCTTGGCCTCGATGCACTTGATGCCCGCGGCGTCGATGGCCTTCTTGACGGCCTCGAAGGACGCCGGGTCGGTGATGACCTCGAACTCGTTCTCTTCCTCCCGCACGTCCTCGGCGCCGGCATCGAGGGCCAGCTCCATGAGCCGATCCTCGCTGACGCTCTTTTTGTCGATGAGGATGCTGCCCTTCTTGGAGAAGATCCAGGCCACGGCGCCGTTCTCGGCCAGATTGCCGCCGTACTTGGAGAATATGTGGCGGATGTCGGCCACGGTGCGCTTGCGGTTGTCCGTCATGACCTCCACGAGGACGGCGACCCCTCCCGGCCCGTAGCCCTCGTAGGTGATTTCCTCGTACTGGACCCCGCCGTCGAGCTCTCCCGTCCCCTTCTTGATGGCCCGTTCGATGTTGTCCTTGGGCATGTTCTCGGCCTTGGCGGCCAGGATGGCCTGCCTCAAGCGGGCGTTGCCTTCCGGGTCGCCGCCCCCGAGCTTCGCGGCCAGGGAGATTTCCTTGGCGAGCCGCGTAAAGATCTTTCCCTTCTTGGCGTCGGCTGCACCTTTCTTCCGCTTGATGGTGCTCCACTTTGAATGTCCGGACATGACGGAATCTCCCGAAATGATCTGAATCAGAAGCTAAATACCACAGGCATGAAACCTGTCAACACAAAAAACCCCTTGCCGTTTCCGGTAAGGGGTTTTTCGTTTTTTAAGTCCGGCAGCGCCCTACTCTCCCACACAGTCGCCCGTGCAGTACCATCGGCACTGGAGAGCTTAACTTCCGTGTTCGGGATGGGAACGGGTGTGACCTCTCCGCTAAAGCCACCGAAACTTGTATTCGGTTGTATCGAATCACATACTGTGAATGTCTGTAAAACGCTGAGAAATGATATTAATTATGGTCAAGCCTCACGACCGATTAGTACCAGTAAGCTCAACACGTTGCCGTGCTTACACACCTGGCCTATCAACCTCGTAGTCTACGAGGGGTCTTCAGTCCTGGTGTCTCCACCAGGAGGGATATCTTATCTCGAGGTGGGCTTCCCGCTTAGATGCTTTCAGCGGTTATCCCTTCCAAACTTGGCTATCCAGCTATGCCGCTGGCGCGACAACTGGGACACCATAGGTTTGTCCATCCCGGTCCTCTCGTACTAGGGACAGCTCCTCTCAAATATCCTGCGCCCACAACAGATAGGGACCGAACTGTCTCACGACGTTCTGAACCCAGCTCACGTACCGCTTTAATGGGCGAACAGACCAACCCTTGGGACCTTATTCAGCCCCAGGATGCGATGAGCCGACATCGAGGTGCCAAACCTCCCCGTCGATGTGAACTCTTGGGGGAGATCAGCCTGTTATCCCCGGCGTACCTTTTATCCGTTGAGCGATGGCCCTTCCATTCGGAACCACCGGATCACTAAGACCTGCTTTCGCACCTGCTCGACTTGTAGGTCTCGCAGTCAAGCTCCCTTATGCCTTTACACTCTACGGCTGGTTTCCAATCAGCCTGAGGGAACCTTCGCGCGCCTCCGTTACTCTTTTGGAGGCGACCGCCCCAGTCAAACTACCCGCCAGACAATGTCCCTGACCCGGATCACGGGCCCAGGTTAGAACTTCAGAATAGCCAGGGTGGTATTTCAAGGTCGGCTCCATGGAAACTGGCGTCCCCACTTCACAGCCTCCCACCTATCCTACACAGATTAGACCAAAGTTCATTATCAAGCTGTAGTAAAGGTGCACGGGGTCTTTCCGTCTAGTTGCGGGTAGACGGCATCTTCACCGTCTTATCAAATTCGCTGAGCTTCTCGTCAAGACAGCGCCCAAATCGTTACGCCATTCGTGCAGGTCGGAACTTACCCGACAAGGAATTTCGCTACCTTAGGACCGTTATAGTTACGGCCGCCGTTTACCGGGGCTTCGGTTCAAAGCTTCGCCTTGCGGCTAACAAATCCCCTTAACCTTCCGGCACCGGGCAGGCGTCAGACCCTATACATCGTCTTACGACTTGGCAGAGTCCTGTGTTTTTGCTAAACAGTCGCCTGGGCCCTTTCACTGCAACCCCCTCGCGCTTCACGTGCGAATCGCTTCACGCTAACGGGGCACACCTTCTTCCGAAGTTACGGTGCTAATTTGCCGAGTTCCTTAACGAGATTTCACTCAAGCGCCTTAGGATATTCTCCTCACCTACCTGTGTCGGTTTACGGTACGATCACCGGAACGGCTCGCTAGAGGCTTTTCTTGGTAGCGTGGGATCAGCCAGTTTATGAGGTAAAACCTCTCCTCGTCACTTCTCGGAGTTGAATGAGTTTCCGGATTTGCCTGGAAACTCCTCCTACCGGCTTGAACCGGGACATCCATCACCCGGATGGCCTACCCTTCTACGTCCCCCCATTGCTCAGACGCCCTTCCAGTGGTACAGGAATATTAACCTGTTTTCCATCGCCTACGCCTTTCGGCCTCGGCTTAGGGATCGACTAACCCTGAGAAGATTAACTTTACTCAGGAAACCTTAGGTTTTCGGCGAATCAGTTTCTCACTGATTTTTTCGCTACTTATGTCAGCATAATCTCTTCCATCTCGTCCACCAGTCCTTACGGTCTGGCTTCGACCTACCATGGAATGCTCCCCTACCATCCATACCGAAGTATGAATCCGCAGCTTCGGTTACATGCTTGAGCCCCGTTGAATCTTCGGCGCAGACCCATTCGACCAGTGAGCTATTACGCTTTCTTTAAAGGATGGCTGCTTCTAAGCCAACCTCCTGGTTGTCTGAACGTTTCCACATCCTTTTCCACTTAGCATGTATTAGGGACCTTAGCTGGCGATCTGGGCTGTTTCCCTTTCGACTACGGATCTTATCACCCGCAGTCTGACTCCCGCG
>JAGPKU010000007.1:28101-45601 GCA_018053845.1 Syntrophobacterales bacterium | reverse complement strand
CGGCTGCTGGCACGGAGTTAGCCGGTGCTTCCTCTGATGGTACCGTCAAGGATGGACGATATTAGCCCCCATCCATTTCTTCCCATCTGACAGAGCTTTACGACCCGAAGGCCTTCCTCACTCACGCGGCGTTGCTGCGTCAGGGTTTCCCCCATTGCGCAAGATTCCTCACTGCTGCCTCCCGTAGGAGTCTGGACCGTGTCTCAGTTCCAGTGTGGCTGGCCATCCTCTCAGACCAGCTAACCATCGTTGCCTTGGTAGGCCATTACCCTGCCAACTAGCTAATGGTACGCGGGCTCATCCTCCGGCGAAAGCTTGTAAACAGAGGCCTTCTTTGAAAGACGCTCCGCAGAGCGTCAGTGTTATCGGGTATTAGCCCGCCTTTCGGCGGGTTATTCCTGACCGGGGGGCAGATTACCCACGCGTTACTCACCCGTGCGCCACTGTACTCATCGGCCGAAGCCGACTTTCTCGTACGACTTGCATGTGTTAGGCACGCCGCCAGCGTTTGTTCTGAGCCAGGATCAAACTCTCCAGTTTTTATCCCAGATGATTTTGATCAAATCAATTCACTCAAAGCGGACCCAGAAAAACATCCTTCCCTGTATTCAATTGTCAAAGACCGTTGAAAAGAGCCTATACGTTTAGTTTAAAGGCCTTCTCTTGTCAAGAACTTTTTCGGCGGAAAAACAATTTGCTCCGCCACCGGAAAGCGCTAATTATACTCGACAGAATAAATATGTCAAGCAAAAAATTTAATCTTTTTTTAATCGCCTTGTGAGGTTGTCCCGAAGACTGAGAACGGGGACTAGCGGACGACAATGCGGAAGTACGTCTTCTTTCCTTTTCTCAGGAGAATCTCACCGTTGGGCATAATATGCCACAGACCGATCTTTTCGTCAAATGTTTTTATCGGCTCGCCGTTGACGTAGCCGCCCCCCTGTTCGAGGTTGCGGCGGGCCTCGCCGCGGGACCTGCAGAGCCCCACCTCGTGGAAGAGCTCGAAGGCGGGGATGCCGTCCCCGAAGTCCTCCCGGCGCTTCTCGACGGCGGGGATGGCCGACACGTCGGCCTCGGCCCTCCCGCGGGGGATCGAGCTCGACGGAAAGAGAGTGGGATCCACGGGTTTCGTCCCGAAGGCGGCCGACGCGGCCCGCCAGGCACCCACGGCCGCCTCTTCCCCGTGGGTGACCTTCGTGGCCTCGAAGGCCAGCACCGCCTTGGCCTTGTTCAGGTCGGCATCGCTCAGGTTGCGCACCTCCCGGATCTCCTCGATGGGCAGGAAGGTGAAGAGCGCCATGAAACGCTCCACGTCGTCGTCCGTCGTGTTGACCCAGTACTGGTAATATTCGTGGGGCGAGGTGAGGGAGCCGTCGAGCCATACCGTCCCCTTCTCGGTCTTGCCCATCTTGGTCCCCACGGAGGTGGTGATCAGGGGGAAGGTGATGCCGTAGGCCTGCTTGCCCTCGACGCGCCGGATGAGGTCTATGCCGGCCACGATGTTTCCCCACTGGTCGTTGCCGCCCATCTGGAAGAGACACCCCTCTTTCTGGAAAAGATAAAGAAAATCGTATGCTTGGAGCAACATATAGTTGAACTCGATGAAGTTCAGGCCCGTCTCCATGCGCATCCGGTAGCTCTCGGCCGCCAGCATCCGGTTCACGCTGAAGTGCCGTCCGATGTCCCGGAGGAACTCGATGTACTTCAGGGGCAGCAGCCAGTCGGCGTTGTTGACCAGGAGGGCCTTCCCCTCCCCGAAATCCAGATACTGGGAAAGCTGCTTCTTGATCGCCTCGGCGTTTTCGTCGACCTTCTCCTTGGAGAGGACCTGGCGCATTTCGGTCTTCCCGCTGGGGTCGCCGATCATGGCCGTCCCGCCGCCCACCAGGGCGATGGGCCGGTGGCCGTTTCGCTGCATGTGGGCCAGCGACATGATGGGCACGAGGCTCCCGATGTGGAGGCTCGTGGCCGTCGGGTCGAATCCGATGTAGCAGGTCACCTTTTCGCCGGCCAGGATCCGGCGAGCCTCGGCCTCGTCGGTCACCTGCTCCACGAACCCTCTTTCCGACAAGACATCATAGACACTTTTCATCCCGTTCTCCTTCGGTCGAAGCAGAAGGTCTGAAGGTAAGAAGGTGGGAAGGTGAGCAAGAAAAAGCACGGATTGACTTTTCTTCCCTTCTTACCCTCTCACGTTCTCGCCCTCTCACCTTCTCATTCTTTCAGGCGCAGATTCACCCGCTTGATGGACTGTGCCTTGCCGCTCTGCGGGTCCACGGCAACGAGAACGCCCTGCATGCGGGTGTCGCCGCGGGCGACCTCGAAGCGGCAGGGCATCCCGGTGAGGAACCGGTCGATGATCATCGCCTTCTCGATGCCGATGACGGAGTGGTGGGGGCCTGTCATCCCGACGTCGGAGATGTAGGCCGTCCCGCCGGGAAGGATCGTCTCGTCGGCGGTCTGCACGTGGGTGTGCGTCCCCAGGACGGCGCTGACCTCCCCGTCCAGAAACCAGCCCAACGCCTGCTTCTCCGAGGTGGCCTCGGCGTGCACGTCCACGATGATGACGGGCGTTTGCTGCCGGAGGCCCGCCAGAAGGCCTTTCGCCGTGCGGAACGGGCAGTCGGCAGGGTGCATGAAGACCCTTCCCGCGAGGCTGACCACGGCGACGGCAATCCCCGCGGCCGTCTTCACGACGGCATGACCGATCCCGGGACAGGCCTCGGGGTAATTGGCGGGCCGCAGGAGGTTCGGGTACTCGTCGATGAAGCCCAGGACTTCTCTCTTGTCCCAGACGTGGTTTCCCGTGGTGAGCAGGTGAACGCCGCACTCCAGCAGTTCATCCACCGTGTCCCGCGTGATGCCGAAGCCCGCGGCGGCATTTTCGCCGTTGGCGACGACCAGCTCGACGCCGTGCTCTTTCACGAGCCCCGGCAGGAGCTCACGCACGGCGCGGCGGCCCGGCCGCCCGACAATGTCCCCGATGAACAGGATCTGCATGAAACCCGTCTTATCTCGCGAAGTCCGTCACCCGCGTTTCCCGGATGACGGTCACCTTGATCTGGCCCGGGTAGGTCAGCTCGGACTCGATCTTCTTGACGATGTCCTTGCAGAGGACGAGGGATTCGTCATCGGAGATCTTTTCGTTCTGCACCATGATCCGGATCTCGCGGCCCGCCTGGATGGCAAAGCACGATTCGACGCCGTTGAAGGACTTGGCGATGCCTTCGAGTTCCTGGAGCCGCTTCACGTAGGTCTCGAGCATCTCCCTGCGGGCGCCGGGACGCGCCGCCGACAGGGTGTCCGCCACCTGGACGAGGACGCCCAGGATGTTGTTGTTGCGGCCGTCGTCGTGATGCGTCGCGATGGCCTCGACGATGCGCTCGTGCTCGCCGAAGCGCTTGGCGTAATCCGCCCCGAGCTCGGCGTGCGTTCCCTCGAGCTTGTGGTCCACGGCCTTGCCGATGTCGTGCAGCAGCCCGGCCCGCTTGGCCTCCCGCACATCGAGCCCCAGCTCCGAGGCCATCATGCCCGTCAGGTGGGCCACCTCGATGGAGTGCTGGAGGACGTTCTGGGAGAAGCTGGAGCGGTACTTCAGTTTGCCCAGCAGGGTGATGAGCTCGGGATGGATGTCGTGGGCGCCCACGTCGAAGGAGGCCCGCTCCCCCGTCTCCTGGATGATCTTGTCCACCTCGCCCTGCACCTTCTTGACCACGTCCTCGATGCGGCCCGGGTGGATCCGGCCGTCGCTGATGAGGCGCTCGAGGGAGATTTTCGCCACCTCCCTGCGCACGGGATCGAAGGCCGAGAGCACCACGGCCTCCGGGGTGTCGTCGATGATGAGATCGACGCCCGTGGCCGCCTCGATGGCGCGGATGTTGCGGCCCTCACGGCCGATGATCCGGCCCTTCATCTCGTCGGTGGGCAGATTCACGACGGACACGGTGCTTTCGGCCACGAAGTCCCCGGCGTAGCGCTGGATGGAGTAGGCGAGGATCTCCTGGGCCTTCTTGTCGGCGATGCGCTTGGCCTCCTCCTCGGCCTTGCGGATGAGGATGGCCGCCTCGCGCTTGGCCTCGGCCTCCAGGGACTGGATGAGCTGTGCCTTGGCCTCCTCGGCGGTGAACCCGGCGATCTTCTCCAGCTTCTCCTTCTGGTCGTCGATGATCCGGTTGAGCCGTTCGTGCTTTTCCTGCAGCGCGTTCTCCTTTTGCTGGAGTCCCTTCTCGCGGTTCTCGATGTTGCTCTCCTTCTGGACGAGCATGTCGATGCGCTTTTCCTGGTTCTCCTCCTTGGCCCGGAGCCTGGCCTCGAGCTTGTCGAGCTCGGCCTTCCGCTCGCGGGCCTCCCGCTCGAACTCGGCCTTGGTCTTCAGCAGGCTCTCCTTGGCCTGGAGAACCGCCTCTTTCTTGATGTTGTCCGCCTCTTTCTTGGCCTCTTCGACGATCCGGACGGCAAGATTCTCGGAGGATTGCATCTCCTTGCGGTTGATGACCCTCCGAATCAGGTATCCGAAGGCGATACCGGCGATCAGTGATGCAATGGCGATGATAACGGGTAAAAAGTCCAAACGAGGTCACCTCCTTATCCATGATGGCATGGGAAGACCGATGCGGTGATGACGATTCTTCCTCTTCAGTGCCTTGAGATCAATCCAGACGGGAGTTGAGGCGGGGCAAACAACTGCAAAGTCGGGGGGTTATTCTTTTCGGGCGGGGCCAAAAAAAATCCCCCGCCTATGCCGTGTTAACGAATAACCTTGAACCTTGTCAACAAGGTGGGCGCCCTGTGTGTGGAGTCAGGCTTTCCTCTCGGGGACCTGCACACTTCCTACCAGGGAGGGCTCCCTGTCATCAGGTGTTAGCTCAAAGGATTTTGTTAATCACGCACATCGCAGGGGAATGTTCTTCCCGTTCTCTTCCCGGTCGATCAGATGGATCAGTTCCTCCGACCGGGTTTCCAGCTGATTGCAGATCGTCTCCTGTTCGCCCCTCAGCCGGATCAACTCATCGGCCAGATTCAGGGCAACCAGCATGACGATGTTCAGAGTCGTCAAATTTTTTGAGGCGCGTTTGATTTCCTCCGCTTTGTTGTTGATATGCTCCACGATCCTCAAAACATGGTCATCACTGGCATCACTCAGCACGGAGACGTTGTGCCCCATGATTTTGAGATCAAACCTTTTTTTCAAACAACAACCCCGATGTCTGCTCTGATGCGTTTATATCCTCCAGCAAATCCAGTAGCGTGTCCACCTTCTGTCTGACGGAATCCCTTTCCTCGTTGAGTTTGGTGATCTTGCTGTTTGCCTCCCTGACTTCTCCGCTCTTTATTTCGACCAGCTCTTCTAACTCCTTTAATCTCCTCTTCAGTGCCTGATGTTCCTCGACGAGTCCCTTGATTCTCTGCTCGAGTTCCCTGAACTTGACGAGTTCCACGATGCCGTTCTACCTCTCCTCCGTGCCTCCCGGACCCACCCGGGGAAAAGCCTTGCTTTGATTGAAGCTTATGTTCATCTTTCCAAAAAAGTCAAGCGGCTTTTTCTCTTCGGCCGTACCCTCCGCAAGCGCGTCAAAATACACCGAAACCGCGGCCAGGACATTGGGTTTTCCCGTGATGGTCCCCGCGGCTTTCCGAAAGGCCGCGCTTCCCCGTAGCCCCTTGGTGTACCAGAACAGGTGCTTCCGGAAGTTCTTCACCCCCGTTGGTTCGCCGTAGCGCTCGACGGACATGGCGAGATGCTCGGCAATGACCCCCCTCTTCTCTTCGAGATCTGCAAGTTCGATGCCCTTCCCGGCCAGATGCCGGAGGGCGTTTCGGAAGATCCAGGGGTTCCCCAGGGCCCCGCGCCCGATCATGACGCCGTCGCACCCCGTCTGCCCGAGCAGGGCCGAGGCGTCCCCGGGGGCCTCGACATCCCCGTTTCCGATGACGGGAATCCTCAGGGCCGCCTTGACCTCGGCGATCACGGACCAGTCGGACCGGCCGCTGAACCCCTGGGAGGCCGTCCGAGGGTGGACGGCAATGGCATCGGCCCCTTCCCCCTCGACGATCCGGGCAATCTCGAGGGCGTTCTTCTCCCTCGGCGACCAGCCCGACCGGATCTTGACGGTCAGGGGGATCCGGATGGAGCGCCGCGCTTCCCGAACGATGAGGCGGACCCGGTCCGGCTCCCTCATCAGGGCCGCACCGGCGCCCCGGCGGATCACGGGCTTGACGGGGCAGCCCATGTTGATGTCCACGGCATCGGCAAGCCCCCTCTGCTCGATGATCCGTGCCGCCGCCGCCAGCACGCCGGGATCGGAGCCGAAGATCTGCGCGATCAGGGGCCGGTCGCCCGGGTCGCTGCGCAGGATGTCGAGGGTCTTTCTCTGGCCCCGCACGATCCCGTCGGCGCTCACCATCTCCGAGTAGCAGAGCCCGCAGCCGAAGCGCCGGACGATCATCCGGAAGGGCAGATCCGAGATTCCCGCCAGGGGGGCCAGGATCAGGCGGTTGGAAAGCTCGAGAGTTGCGATCTTCATCGTGTCGCGGCTCCGCGGGTTTGCCCCTACCTTAGGGGGAGCCCGGCGCCGATGCAAGGGAAAAAAACTCCCCGGCGCGCGAGGACCTTGCAGCGCGTGATTCCGTCCCCGGGCTCGTCCCGCGAGCCGCCGCTCTCATCACCGGCTGTCCTTGAGCTTCTCTGTGAGCCGCTGCTGCACGATCCGGGTGGCCCGCGCGAGGTCCTCCTGTGCGTTGATGCCCATGACCTCGCCGGGGTCGGACGCGACGACGGAGGCCGTTCGGACCCCCTTGCGGCGGGCTATGGCGAAGATGTCCGTGAAGTAGTACTCCTTCTGGGCGTTGTCGTTGCCGATCTCACCGACCGCCTCGAACAGGAAAGGATTCTCCGCGCAATAGATCCCCGTGTTGATCTCGCGGATCTTCCTCTGCTCCTCCGTGGCGTCGCGGTGCTCCACGATCCCCAGCACGTTGCCCTCGGCGTCCTTGACGACGCGGCCGTAGCCGAAGGGATCCTCGAGCAGGGTCGTCAGCACGGTGATGGCCGCCCCGGAGGCGCGGTGGCTGTCCATCAGCTCGCGGATCGTCGTGGCCTTCAGCAGCGGGACGTCGCCGCAAAGGATCAGGATCGTGCCCCTGTAGCCCTTGAAGGCCTCTGCGGCCTGCAGGACGGCGTGGCCCGTCCCGAGCTGCTCCCGCTGGTAGACGAATGTGAGGCCCCGATTTGCGTAACGGGCCTCCACGAGCTCGGCCTGGTGACCGATGATGACGGCAATCCGGGAGGACCCCATCTGTTCGGCGAGACTCAGGACATAGTCCAGCATGGGCCTCCCGGCCACGGGGTGCAGGACCTTCACGAGGTCCGACTTCATCCTCGTGCCCTTGCCGGCCGCGAGGATCAGCGTTGCAAACGTCTTGTCTTCCGTCTTCATCCCGCCCCCCTCCGCTGTTCTGCTTCCTCTGCAAAACGTTTCCCGGGTTGCCCGAGGATCCCTGCGGTTTGCTTTCCGCTCCCCAAACTTCTTACCCTCTTGCCCTCCTGTGCTTTGCTCACAGCCCGCCCGCCGGCCGCGGCTCCGGCGGCCCCTCCTCTTTCCTTGCGGCGGCGGGGTCCGCGGGAAGGATGACCTGCACCTGCTTGATCGACTTCATGTCGGCATCCTCGATGACATACTGAACGCTGCCCGCGCGGAACTGCTCCATCCTGCGCGGGATCCGCCCCATCTGGTGCAGCAGGTACCCGGCCAGCGTCTCGTAGGGGCCCTCCGGGATGCCGAGAGGAAGGATCTCCTGCAGCCGCCCGATCGCGATCCGGCCGGTCACCAGGTAGCGCCCGGGTGCAAGCCTGCGCACGCCTCGCTCGCGCTTGTCGTACTCGTCGCGGATGTCGCCCACGATCTCCTCGAGGATGTCCTCGATCGTCACGATGCCCACGGCGCCGCCGTACTCGTCGACGACCACGACCATCGGCTCTCCCCGGCGCTGCATCTCCAGGAGCAGATCGTCGGCGGGCTTGTTGACGGGCACGAAGAGGGGCTGCCTCACAACCTCGCGGACCGGCCGGGATGCCGAGGCCGGCATCGCCTTCAGGATGTCGAAGGCATGCACGATCCCGATCACGTTGATCACGTTGCCCTGATAGACGGGAAACCGGGAGAAGCCGGTCTCTTTGAAGAGCCGGGCGGCATCCCCCAGGGAGGCCTCCTCCCCGATGGCCGCCACGTTGGAAAGGGGGACCATGACGCGGCCGACGCTCGTTTCGGAGAAGTCGAAGATGCGGTCCACCATCTCCTTTTCCGAGCGTTGGACATCGGTCTGAACGGCCTCTTCGTGCAGCAGGTATTTCAATCCGTCCTTGGTGATATAGGGGAGGGAAAGCCGTCCCCTCTGCCCGGCCAGCGCGTACAGGGCGCCTCGGGCGATCTTGGAGATCACGAAGACGAAAGGCCAGAAGACCCAGGATGCCGCCCAGATGAAGGGGGCGATGAGGACGGCCTTCTGCTCGGCGCGATGGCGGAAATAGCTCTTCGGAACGATCTCCCCGAAGATGAGGATCGACGGGATCATGACGGCCACGGAGACCCACTCTCCCCTGGTCGGCCCGAAAGCCGAAATCAGGAGGGACGTCGCAAGCGCCGTGCCCGTGATGACGCAGAGGTCGGTCCCCATGAGGCACGTGGCCAGGAACCACTCCGGGTTATCCAGCAGCCGCAGGGCGATCGCCGCGGACTTCGACCCGGTCTGCGCCCGCCGGCGGATGCGGTGGATGTCGGCGGAGATCAGGGCGATCTCGCCCCCGGAGAACAGTCCCTCCAGAACGATGCAGGCCAGGATCAGCGGGATGAGGAAGAACTCGCTCATGGGGCTTCCCCCTCCTGCCGCGTCACCCGCAGACTCAGGATCCGTGTCCCCCGGACCTTCCGCACGACATAGGTCAGCCCCTCGGAAGTGATTCGATCGCCCCGCGCGGGCAGTGCGCCGAACAGGTGCAGCACGTAGCCGCCGACGGTTCCGAAGTCCTCCGACGGGATGGACGTGCCGGCGATGGCGTTGAACGCATCGATCGACAGGGCGCCCGAGACCGTCAGGGTCTTCTCGTCGATGCGGTGGAACGGCCTCTCGCGGGTGTCCCGCTCGTCGTAGATGTCCCCGAAGAGCTCTTCCAGGATGTCCTCCATCGTCACGAGGCCCGAGATGCCCCCGTACTCGTCCACGACGAATGCCATGTGCATGTTGCGCTTCTGGAAATCCCGCAGCACCTGCTCGGCGCTGCGCTCCTCGGGAACGAAATAGGCCTTGCGCAGCAGGGGCTCCACCGATTGAGGGGACTTGCCTTCCGCCAGCAGCCCCAGCAGATCCCGCGCATAGAGAACCCCGACGATGTCGTCGGGACCCGAGCCGACGACGGGGACCCGGGAGTAGCCCTGTTCGATGATTCGCTGCCGCATGGCCTCGGGGCTCTCGGACAGGGACAGGCAGAACATGTCGACCCGCGGGGTCATGATGTCGCAGACGGGCGTGTCGGCCAGGTCGAAGACCCGGTGGATCAGGTCCCGCTGGCCGGTATCGAGAATCCCCTCCCGGTGGCCCGCATCGACGAGGCTGCGGAACTCGTCCTCCATCAGGGCCTCGCCCTCCGCCGGCTGTCTCTCCCGCACGGGTCCGAGGATGAGCAGGGAGATCTTTTCCAGCAGCCGGACCAGCGGGAGCTCCACTCTCTGCACGAGGACCATCAGCGGCGCCACCACGGAGGAGAGCCGCATGGAGTAAGTCTTCCCGAAGATCTTCGGGATGGCTTCGCCAAAGAGAAACAGCACGGGGCTCAGCACGGCGACGGTGATCCACTCCCCCCGTTCGCCGAACAGGCTGATGAAGAGGGCCGTGGCCGTGGCGGAAAGGACGATGTTGACGGCCTCGTTTCCTGCGATGATGGTGACCAGAAGCCGCCGCGGCGTATCGAGAAGCTTTTCGACATACGAGAAAAACGGAAAGCGCTCCTCACGCATCTTGTGCAGGTGGAGGGGCGTCAGGGAAAAAAGGGCGGCCTCGGAGGACGAAAAGAAACCCGACAGGAGCAGGCACAGTCCCATCAGGACGAGTTTGAATGTGACGTATGGGTCCAAGGGTCCGCGTACCCGGGGCTAGAAATTATCCAACGGAATCGACGGGTTAAAGATGACTGCAGTCTATCGGACATTGCATCAAAAGTCAAGGAGGGGGATTGCGGACAGCCGCCGGTTGAGACGGCCGGTCCGCGCCGGACACAGGGAGGCGTGTCTGCAGGGTTGCGCGCAAGAGCGTTTTCATTGACTTGAGGAACCGATTCCGTTATGATGCAGTCCATCTTCTTGAACATTTCCCCTTTATTTTCGATGGTTTCCGCGATCAAAAGCGACTGCGAGGAGGTGTTTCATGCCGGGTGTGCTGCTGGTCGGAAACGGGGCCCGGGAGCATGCCATCGCCGAGGCGATCATGCGCTCCAGCCATGACCCGAAACTCTTTTCCTACATGAAGACCAACAACCCCGGGATCGCAACCCTGTCGGCGAAGACCCTCGTCGGGCCCTACGAGGACCTGCCGGCCCTCATGGCCTTCGCCAAGTCCAACGGCTGCGAGCTCGCCGTCGTCGGACCCGAAGACCCCCTGAACCTCGGGGCGGTCGATGCGCTCCTGGCGGCCGGGATCCCCGCCGTGGGTCCCAGGAAAGGGCTCTCGCGTCTCGAGACATCGAAGTCCTTCACGCGGGACCTCCTCCGGAAATACGGCATCCCCGGCAACCCCCGCTATGAGACGTTCACTTCCCTGTCCGGGATCGAGGCGTTCATGAAGGACCTCCCGGGTATCGTCGTGAAACCCGACGGCCTGACCGGCGGCAAGGGCGTCAAGGTCCAGGGGGATCATTTCCAGACCCGCGAGGAAGCCCTCGAGTACTGCAGGGAGGTCCTGCGGGAGCACCCCGCCGTGGTGATCGAGGAAAAGCTCGAGGGCGAGGAGTTCTCCCTGCAGTGCATCTGTGACGGGAAGACCGTCGTGGCCACCCCGCCCGTGCAGGACCACAAGCGGCGCTTCGTCGACGACAAGGGCCCCAACACGGGCGGCATGGGCTCCTACTCCGATGCCGACCACTGCCTCCCCTTCATGCGGCCCGAGGATGTGGCCGCGGGCCTGGCCATCACGCAGAGGGTGGCCGAGGCCGTCTACAGGGAGGCGGGCGACTATTACAAGGGCATCATGTACGGCGGCTTCATGATCACCCGCGACGGCGTGCGGCTCGTGGAGTACAACGCCCGATTCGGGGACCCCGAGGCGATGAACATCCTGCCGCTGCTCAAGACAGACTTCGTGGAGGTCTGCCGGGCCGTCGTGGGCGGCACGCTCGACCGTCTCGCCGTCGAGTTCGAGAGGAAGGCCACCGTCTGCAAGTACATCGTGCCGAAGGCCTACGGCCTGCCCAAGGACCATCCCGACGCGCAATCGACGTCGGCGAAGATCGACGTGGGCGACGTGGGCGACGCGAGGCTCTACTACGCGTCGGTCGACAGGAAGGCCGACGGGCTCTACATGACCTCCTCGCGGGCCATCGGCGTGGTCGGCATCGCCGCGAGCCTCGACGAGGCGGAACGGATCGCCGAGAGCGCCGTCTCCGCCGTGAAGGGCCCCGTCGACCACCGCCCCGACATCGGCACGAGGGCGCTCATCCAGCGGCGCATCGAGCACATGCAACGCGTAAGAAGAGGGTGAGAGGTTGAGAAGGGGAGAAGGTTGGAAGCGTTTTTCTTTCTTACCTTCTCACCCTCTTACCTTTCCACCTTCTGCATAGAAAACAAGAGGAGCAACCCATGGGCAACAAGATCAACAGGGCGTTAATCAGCGTCACGGACAAGACGGGCATCGTGGAGTTTGCGAAGGGCCTGAAGGCCTTCGGCGTCGAGATCCTCTCGACGGGGGGCACGGCGGCCCAGCTCAAGGCGGCGGGCATCGACGTCACCGACGTGTCGGCCTACACGGGGTTCCCGGAGATGATGGACGGGAGGCTCAAGACCCTGCACCCGAAAATCCACGGGGGGCTGCTGGCGCTGCGCGACCGTGAGGAACACAGGGCCTCGGCCCGGGCGCACGGCATCGAGATGATCGACCTGGTCGCCATCAACCTCTACCGCTTCGAGGACACCGTGGCCAAGCCCGGCTGCACGCTCGAGGAGGCCATCGAGAACATCGACATCGGGGGGCCCACCATGGTCCGCTCGGCGGCGAAGAACTACCGTTTCGTCAGCATCGTCACGGACCCCGCGGACTACCCGAAGATCCTCGAGGAGATGCAGAGGACGGGGGGCGAGGTCTCCGAGGCGACGAACTTTGCCCTGTCCACCAAGGCCTTCCAGCTCACGGCGCGCTACGACGCGGCCATCTCAAACTGGCTGGGGACCATCCTGCCCGGCGGCGGCCGCAAGGACTTCCCCGATGTCTACACCCTGCAGTTCCAGAAAGCCCAGGACCTGCGCTACGGCGAGAACCCCCACCAGAAGGCGGTCTTCTACCGCGAGGGGGCGCAGCTTGCCGCCGGCATCGCCGGAGGCCGGCAGCTGCAGGGCAAGGAACTCTCCTACAACAACATCATGGACAGCGACGCCGCCTGGCAGATGGCCTGCGACTTCGACCGGCCGACGGCGGTCATCATGAAGCACGCCAACCCCTGCGGCGCGGCCACGTCCGGTGGCGACATCCTCGAGGCCTACCGAAAGGCCCTCGAGACCGACCCCGTTTCGGCCTTCGGCGGGATCGTCGCCGTGAACCGCCCCGTCGACGGGAAGGCCGCCGAGGAGATCGCCAAGCTCTTCCTCGAGGTCGTGATCGCCCCGAAGTTCGAGCCCGAGGCCCTCGCGATCTTCGCGTCGAAGAAGAACCTCCGGCTCATCGAGGCGGACCCCTCCTGCGCCGCAGGCAAGACGGGCTACGACTTCCGGCGCGTCGTGGGCGGGCTCCTCGTCCAGGAGCGCGACGCCGACACCACGGACGTCCGCAAGGCGAGGGTCGTCACGAAGCGAAAGCCCACCGAGGAGGAGTACCAGGCCCTGGACTTCGCCTGGAGGGTCGTCAAGCACGTGAAGTCCAACGCCATCGTCCTCACCACGAAGGACAAGCTCGTGGGCGTGGGCGCGGGCCAGATGAGCCGCGTCGACTCGGTCAGGATCGCCATCATGAAGGCCGCGGCCCCCACGAAGGGGACCGTGATGGGCTCCGACGCCTTTTTCCCCTTCCGGGACGTCGTCGACACGGCGGCCAAGGCCGGCGTGACGGCAATCATCCAGCCCGGCGGCTCGATCCGCGACGAGGAGTCGATCCAGGCGGCCGACGAGCACGGCATTGCGATGATCTTCACAGGGGTCCGGCACTTCAAGCATTAAGACGGGCGAATGGCCTGAGGCGCCGGGCTTCCGGTGAAGAGAAGACGGATGTCGGACCCTGGCCCTCAGCCTTCAGCCCTTTGCCCTGAGCCATCGAGTGGAGCGAGCCCATGAAAAAGAAAAGCGACGTTCTCGTAAGCGTGCTGATGGGGAGCGATTCCGACCTTTCCGTCATGAAGGAAGCCCTGGAGACGCTCAAGAAGTTCGGCATCCCCTATGAACTCTACCTCACCTCGGCCCACCGCACGCCGGATCGGACGAAGGCGTTCGCACAGAAGGCGGAAGGCCGGGGTGTCAAGGTCCTGATCGTGGGCGCCGGGGCGGCCGCCCACCTGGCCGGGGTTGTCGCCTCGCTGAGCCGCCTGCCCGTCATCGGCGTGCCCATCGACGCCACCTCGCTGGGCGGCCTCGACGCGCTGCTCTCGACCGTGCAGATGCCCGGGGGGATCCCGGTGGCGACCATGGCCATCGGCAGGGCGGGTGCGCGCAACGCCGCGCTGATGGCGGCGCGGATCCTCGCCCTGAACGACGAGGGGCTTCGCAGAAAGCTGCAGCAGCACGCCGAGCAGATGGCCCGCGACGTGGAGGAGAAGCACAGGAAGCTTGAATGCTTATAAAGCAGGCGTAAGGCTAGGGGCAAAGGGCTCAAGGCGGGGAAAGAGCGTGAATCGACTTCCTCTACCTTTAGCCCTCAGCCCTAAGCCTTTAGCCATCTCCTTTTGCCATGACACACATCATCAAGATCAACCAAGAGAGCCCGGAGCCTGAAAAAATCGACGAGGCCGTTGCCATTCTGCACCGGGGAGGGGTCATCGCCTTTCCCACGGAGACCTTCTACGGCCTGGGGGCCGATGCGCGCAACGAGGCCGCCGTCGGGAAGATATTCGACGTCAAGGGCCGGGACTTCAGCAACCCGATTCTCGTCGTGATCGGCGACCCGGATCACCTGGACGCCTTTGTGCGGGACGTTCCGGCGGGGGCCCGCCGGCTCATGAACCGCCTCTGGCCGGGGCCCCTGACGATCGTCTTCAGGGCTTCGGCCCCCGTATCGCCCATGCTGACGGCGGGGACGGCCCAGATCGGCGTCCGGCTCACGAGCCACCCCGTGGCCCGTGAACTCGCGCGCCGCCTCGGGGGGCCGCTGACCGCCACGAGCGCGAACCGCTCCGGCGCGCCGGAGTGCTCATCGGCGGCGGACGTGCTCTCTCAGCTCGGGGGACGAATCGACGGGGTCGTCGACGGCGGGCCGACGCCAGGGGGTAAGGGCTCGACGATCGTCGATGCCACCGTGTTCCCCGTGCGGGTGCTTCGCGAAGGGGTGATCCCCTCAAGTCTCATCCAAGATACTCTTTCGACAACCTAGAGACGTTGTCCTCTTCCCCGAGGGCGATCAGCTTGTCGCCGCTCTCGATCGTGTAGCCCGCGGCGGGGTTGAAGATCATCTTGCCCGAGTCCTTCTTCACCGCAACGATGATGAGCCCGTAGCGCTGCCGGATCCCCGACTCCTCGAGGGTCTTGCCGATGAGGGCGGACCGGTCGCCGATGGCCAGCTCGTCCATGCGAAGCTCCAGGCTCTGCCTGCGCGTGGTGATCTCGATGAAATCCAGCATGGCGGGCCTCAGGATGGCCATGGCCATCCGGTTTCCGCCCAGCGTGTAGGGCGAGATGACCCGGTCGGCACCGGCGCGCAGCAGCCGGCGTTCCGAGGCCTCCTCCTCGGAGCGCGCGAGAACCCATATCCGGGGGTTCAATTCCTTGGCCGTCAGGATCACGTAGAGGTTCTGCGCGTCGGTGGGCAGCACGCAGACGATCCCCTTGGCCCTCTGGATCCCGGCCCCGATGAGGCTCTTGTCGTGGGTGGCATCGCCCTGGAAATAGACAAAGCCTTCCTCCTGGAGCCTCTGGATCACCCCGGGCCGGTTGTCCACGACGACGAAGGGCACCTTCTCCGCGGCGAGTTCCCGGGCGATGAGCGTCCCGATCCGGCCGCACCCGCAGAGGATGTAATGGTTGCTCATGTTCTCGATGGTCTTTTCCATCCTGCCCCTCCCCATGAGATTCACCAGGCGGTATTCCACCATGGTCTGGGCCACGAGACCGACCGTGTAGAGCACGGTGCCGACGCCGACGGCCACGAGCGCCACGGTGAAGGCCATGCCCGCGCGGCTCTGCGGCGTGAAGTCCCCGTAGCCGACCGTGGTGAGGGTCATGACCGTCATGTAAACGGATTCGAGAAGGCCCCACCCCTCGATGACGTGAAATCCCGCGGTGCCGACTGAAACGAGGATCACGATGAAGACGAGGGCGATCTTGAGATTGCTGGGCATCCTGTCTGTCCCCCCCCGGTGCGCCTGCCTTCTATTTATCAGACAAGCCGCCGGAATCAAAGCTTTTTCCCGCCGCGCGGCGATTATCCATTGAAGATTGAGCCGATTTCCGATACAAACCCGGGCATGCGCAAGAGGGGCCTCGAATTTGCGAACATCTACGCGGGCAAGGCGCTCATCGCCGACCCCATCCACCAGTACGCGTGGTTCACCGTCCCCGACCCCGCCTGCCCCGGGGAGAAGACGGAGAAGGACCTCCTCGACACGCCCTGGGTCCAGCGGCTCCGGCGCATCCACCAGCTCCAGAGCGCCCGCTGGGTCTACCCCGCCGCGGAGCACAGCCGGTTCCAGCACTCCCTGGGCACCATGCACGTCGCTGGAGAATTCAGCCGGCACCTCTACCCCAGCCTCAAGAGCGTATGCCCCGATGCCCCCTCGATCCACTTCATCGAGGAGCTGGCACGCCTGGCGGGGCTGCTGCACGACGTGGGGCACGGCCCCTTCGGCCACTTCTTCGACGATCATTTTCTCGACCAGTACGGAATCACGCACGAGGACCTGGGCCGGAAGATCATCTTGAAGAAGCTGGCCAGGACGATTGCCGCCGTGCGGCGCAGCCCGACGGGCCCCTTCGAGAAGGGGGAGACCCTCGACCCGGCCCACGTGGCCTACCTGATCAAGATGCCCGAGGGGCGGGACGGGAGACAGCCGCGGTGGCTCGAGCTTCTCCGGCAGCTCTTCTCGGGCGTCTACACGGCCGACAACC
The DNA here is from genome assembly GCA_018053845.1 of Syntrophobacterales bacterium. GTDB lineage: Bacteria > Desulfobacterota > Syntrophia > Syntrophales > UBA2192 > UBA2192. Next base: position 29,099 of record JAGPKU010000007.1, on the reverse strand, counting down.
TCGACTACGTCCAGCGGGACGCCTTCATGACGGGCTTCTCCCTGGACATGGTGGACATCTCGCGCCTGCGCTTCTACACGTTCTTCACCGAGAAGGGGATCACCCTGCACCAGGCCGGCATCTCCGCCCTCTCCCGGTTTCTCAACGCGAGGCTCAACCTCTACCGCAACGTCTACTACCACCGCACCACGCGGGCCCTGGACCTGCACCTGCAGGAGATCTTCCGCGACACGATGAACCGGCTGCTGCCGGGGGACCCCTCGAAGGCCCTCGACGACTACCTCGAGTGCGACGAGTGGACCCTCTTCCGGGATGTCCAGCGGTGGCCGCGCGACAAGGACCCCCAGAAGCGGACGCTGGGTCGGGAGTGGGAGAAGCTCCACAACCGCGAGGTCAAGTGGAAGATGTCCTTCGTCACGGAGCTCTCCATCGACGAGCTGCCCCGCGGCATCCGCTTCTCGGGGGAAAGGGACTACGAGGACGAGATCCGCAGGCACCTCCCCCGGGAGCTGCGCAGAAGACCGTTCCGCGTCGATCTCGCCACGCAGGACCCGAGGCCGCTCAACCCCATCACGGAGGAAAACAAGCGGATCAACATCTACAACCCCGCCACGGGCATCACCTCGCCGGAGCCGCTCGTGGATCTCTACCGGTTCATCCCGGCGCGGGTCGTCCACTTCCGGGTCTTCGCCCTCTCCCACGACCACGACGAGGCCATGGCCGAGGCCGCCGAGAAGGCGCTGGGGTCTCTCGCGGGCCAATCCAAAACGAATATCTAACGGACTGGTGAACAAGGCGCATCTGCGGCGTTGTGCTTCGCCCTCGTCGCTGCGACGCACGGCACAAGGTACGCCTCGCTCCTCGGCCTCGCGCGCCTTGCATCTGAACCTTTTTGACCGGCCCGGACAGGGGCAGATCGGAAAGGTTTTGCGAGGATCCGTTACCGCGTCTTTGCGCGAACGGTTCTTCGTGAAATGAAGCGCCCGCGGCGCAAATTG
>JAGPKU010000007.1:0-28001 GCA_018053845.1 Syntrophobacterales bacterium | reverse complement strand
GCGCCTTGCATCTGAACCTTTTTGACCGGCCCGGACAGGGGCAGATCGGAAAGGTTTTGCGAGGATCCGTTACCGCGTCTTTGCGCGAACGGTTCTTCGTGAAATGAAGCGCCCGCGGCGCAAATTGTCCGAGCCCGGAGGGCGAGTTTTTGCGGCCGCAGCGAAATGAACGTCAGAACCGTCGCAAAGCGCTCTTGAGCCGGCAAAATCTTTCCAATCCGCATCCTCTTGATTCCGTACCCTTTTTCGTTTGATTGACAGCCCCCGTGCAAGCTGTTAAAAGTAGCCCTTCGCTTGAAAGGAACCATCGTGGCCGCAAAGGAAACGACCGACATCAGCCTCTTCGTCCGCACCTCCGACGAGGAGATCGCCCACTGGGACCGCAGACGCATCGTCGATGCCCTCATGCTGGAAACCAACGTCGATGCCCGCACGGCCGAGGCGATCAGCCTCGACGTCGAAAAGCAGATCATGGCCTCGGGGCTCACGCGCCTCACGGCCCCCCTGATCCGCGAGCTCGTCGACGCGAAGCTCATGGAGAGGGGCCTCGAGCAGGCGCGGAGCATGCACACCCGCCTCGGCTTCCCGCTCTACGACGTCAGCCAGATCCTCCTGCACCGCAACAGGGAGAACGCCAACCTGCCCCACGGCCCCGAGGCATCCAACCTCATCCTCGCCGAGGGCATCAAGAAGGAGTATGCGCTGCACGGCGTCTTCTCCCACGAGGTCGGGGATGCCCATGTCCGGGGCGACATCCATCTGCACGACCTGGGCTATGTCGACAGGCCCTACAGCTCGAGCCAGACCCTGGAGTTCGTCAAGCGGTTCGGCCTCTGCCTCCCCAACACCTTCTCGGCCTCGAAACCGGCCCGGCACGCCGAGGTCCTCCTGGCCCACATGGTCCGCTACAGCGCCGTCCTGCAGGGGCATTTCTCGGGAACGATCGGATGGGACGCGGTGAACGTCTTCTTCGCCCCTTACCTGGAGTCCCTGTCGGACCGGGACATCGAGCAGATCGCCCAGATGCTCGTCTTCGAGTTCTCCCAGCTTGCCGTCTCGCGGGGCGGTCAGGCCATCTTCACCGAGATCGGCATCTGCTGGGAGATTCCCCGGCACCTTCGGGACGTGCCGGCCATCGGGCCCGGGGGTGCGTTCACGGGCAAGACCTACGGGGAGTATGAAAAGGATTCCCAGCGCTTTGCCCGGGCCCTGTTCGAGATCTACCGGGGCGGCGACGCGATGGGGAGCCCCTTCTTCTTTCCCAAGCCCCTGCTGAGGATCACGGAGGACTTTTTCGAAACGCCGGGGCACGAGGAGTTTCTCCTGCACGTCTGCGACGCAGCCGCCGAGAAGGGAAACCCCCACTTCCTCTTCGACCGCGACGGGACGCGGAAGATCCTGCGCTGCTGTCTGCTCGATTTCAAGGGCGATCCCCGGGCCCGGGAGGACGCCCGCAAACCCTGGCAGATGCGTTATGCCTCGATCCAGAACGTGACCCTCAACCTCCCGCGGCTGGGGATGCTCTCCGGGGGGGACGACAGGCTTCTCTTTTCCCTCCTCACGGAGCGCATGGAACTCGCTGCCCGGGCCCATGCCCAGAAGCGGCAGTTCATCGAGAAGCTCCTCGCCCTCGGCGAGGGGGGCCCCCTGGCCCTTCTGTCGATGGACTGCGAGGGCTCGGCCTACCTGCGGCTCGAGCACGCCGCCCATCTCATCGGCATGGTGGGCCTCAACGAGCTCGTCCTGGCGCACCGGGGGCAGCAGCTCCACGAGGGGGACCGGGCGCTGCAGTTCGGACTCCAGGTGCTCGGTCACATGCAAAAGGCGGCGGCCAGGCTCGGGCGGAAGCACAACCTGCGGTTCATCCTCGAGCAGAGCCCCGCCGAGAGCACCGCGTACCGCTTCGCCCGGCTCGACCTGAAATACCACTCCCCCCGTTCCGGCAGCCTGGTCCGGGGCGATGTCGCCAGGGGTGCGCCCTACTACACCAACTCGACGCAGCTCAACATCGCGGCAACGGCCGAGCCCTTTGACCGCGTCAAGAGCGAAGGCTTCTTCCACCCCCTCATCGAGGGCAACGCCGTCACCTCGGTATGGCTCGGGGGGTCCAGGCCGGAGGCCGGGGCACTCGCCCGGTTCGTCGAGCGGGCATACCGCGAAACGTCGAGCAGCCAGATCGTCTTCTCGCCCGAATTCACGGTCTGCCCATCCTGCCGGCAGACGGCTCGAGGCCTGAAGCCGGCCTGCCCCCGCTGCGGCTCCACCCGCGTCGAGGGGGTCAGCCGAGTGGGCGGCTACCTGACCCACACCTCCCGCCTGAACCGGGGCAAGCTCGCCGAGTTGCGAGATACGCACCGTACTGAGTCGCTTCAGTAGACGCCCCTTTCCTTCATCCGACCCTACTGCCGTGCCCTTATGTTCATGAAATCATGAAGATAGGAAGCCGGGAACTGCAATGGGGAAGAAAAGGAAATTTCTCCTATTATCTTCCCGGGTTTCCTTGACATCCCCCCTGCCGATGCCTAAATTGCACCTCGAGGACGCCGGGCACTCCGGTTGCCGGGATACAAATCCGCCTTAAATCAACAACATGCAATCGCCCCCTGCCGGGGGAGGACGGACGGGACGGATTTTTACGCAGGGGCCCCGGATGGAGACCATCGACGACATCATCAGGCGAATCTTTCGGGAGAGCATCCAGGTCAAGGAGACGTTTCTCCGGGACAACCTCGAACGGGTCGCCCGGGTCGTCGACGTGATCACGGAAGCCCTCAAGAAGGGCAACAAGATCCTTCTGTTCGGAAACGGGGGCAGCGCGGCCGATGCGCAGCACATCGCCGCGGAGTTCGTGAACCGCTTCCTGATCGAGCGGCCTCCCCTCCCGGCCGTCGCGTTGACCACGGACACGTCGGTGCTCACGAGCATCGGCAACGACTACGATTTTGCGGAGGTTTTCTCCAAGCAGATCCGGGCCCTGGGGCAAGAGGGGGACATTGCCTGGGGGTTCAGCACCAGCGGCGGCTCCGTCAATGTCATCCGGGCCCTCGAGGCCGCCAAGAAGATGGGGCTCGTCACGATCGGGTTCACGGGCCGCGACGGCGGCACGGTGGGGATGATTGCGGATTACCACCTCAACGTGCCCTCCAGCGTCACGCCCCGCGTGCAGGAGGTTCACATCGTCGCTGCGCACGCGATCTGCGAACTGGTGGACTGGCGCCTGTTCCAGCGCCCCGATCACCGATAGCAGGAAAGGAAAGAGACGCCGGACGATCATGGGAAGCAAATCGAAGCACAAGAAGCAGAACGAAACGGCAACAGCCGACACCCCCGAGGCGACGCCCGTCGAGGCGGCGGCCGAGACCGCGGCCCCGGAGACGAGACCCGAGGAGGATCTGCGCACACGGCTGGAGGCCAAGGAGAAAGAGGCCGCGGAGAACTACGACCGCTACCTGAGGGCCGCCGCGGAGCTGGACAACTTCCGCAAGCGGGCGGCACGGGACAAGGAAGACGCGATCAAGTACGGCAACGAAAAACTGATCCGGGACATCCTGCCCATCCTGGACAGCCTCGACCGGGCCCTTCAGCAGGCATCGGACCTGTCGGCACGGAACAATTTCGAGGCCTTCCAGCAGGGGCTCCAGTTGATCCACACGCAGATCCTGGGCTGCCTGGAGAGGCACGGGGTGGCGAAGATCGCGGCCAAGGGAGAGGAGTTCGACCCGGAGAGGCATCAGGCGCTCATGCAGGTGGAGACGCCGGAAGTGGAGAGCAACCGGGTCATCGAAGAATACGAGAGCGGCTACACGCTGCACGGACGCCTGCTGAGGCCGTCGAAGGTCTCCGTTTCGAAAAACGTCTCACGGGACAGCGAGGGACAATAACCCAGCATTTCGAGCAGTACAGGAGGTTTGAGCATCATGGGAAAAGTGATCGGAATCGATTTGGGCACGACAAACTCCTGCGTGGCCGTCATGGAAGGCGGTGACCCCGTCGTCATCGCGAACCAGGAGGGCAGCCGGACCACGCCGTCGATGGTGGCCTTCACCGACAAGGGGGAGAGGCTCGTGGGGCAGTCCGCCAAGCGGCAGGCCGTCACAAACCCGGAGAACACCGTCTACGCCATCAAGCGGCTCATCGGCCGCAAGTACACCTCCAAGGAGGTCCAGTACGACAAGGGGATCGTCGCCTACAAGATCACCGAGGCCCCCAACGGGGATGCCCAGGTCACCATCCGGGGCCGCAACTACAGCCCGGCGGAGATCTCGGCCTTCATTCTCATGAAGATGAAGCAGACCGCCGAGGACTACCTGGGCGAGAAGGTCACCGACGCCGTGATCACCGTCCCCGCCTACTTCGACGACTCGCAGCGCCAGGCCACCAAGGACGCCGGGAAGGTGGCCGGGCTCAACGTCCTGCGCATCATCAACGAGCCGACGGCCGCTTCGCTGGCCTACGGCCTCGACAAGAAGAAGGACGAGAAGATCGCCGTCTTCGACCTCGGCGGCGGGACCTTCGACATCTCCATCCTCGAGCTGGGCGAGGGCGTCTTCGAGGTGAAGTCCACCAACGGCGACACGCACCTGGGCGGCGAGGACTTCGACCAGCGCCTGATGGACTACATCTGCGACGAGTTCCAGAAGGAGCAGGGCATCAACCTGCGCAAGGACCGCATGGCCCTGCAGCGGATCAAGGAAGCCGCCGAGAAGGCCAAGATGGAGCTCTCGACGGCCATGGAGACGGACATCAACCTGCCCTTCATCACGGCCGACGCCTCCGGGCCCAAACACCTCCTGATGAAGCTCACCCGGGCCAAGCTCGAGGCGCTGGTGGAGGAGCTCATCCAGAAGCTCGTCCCCCCCTGCCAGACGGCCCTGAAGGACGCCGGGCTCACGCCCAAGGACATCGACGAGGTGATCCTGGTGGGCGGCATGACCCGCATGCCCCGCGTCCAGCAGAAGGTCCGCGAGATCTTCGGCAGGGAGCCCCACAAGGGCGTCAACCCCGACGAGGTCGTCGCCGTGGGCGCCGCCATCCAGGCGGGCGTGCTCGCCGGCGAGGTGAAGGACGTCCTGCTGCTGGATGTCACGCCCCTTTCCCTGGGGATCGAGACGCTCGGCGGCGTGATGACGAAGCTCATCGAGAAGAACACGACGATCCCCACCCGCAAGAGCCAGATCTTCTCCACGGCCGCGGACAACCAGCCCGCCGTGAGCATCCACGTGCTCCAGGGCGAGCGGGCCATGGCGGCGGACAACAAGACGCTCGGGCGCTTCGAGCTCGTGGGGATCCCGCCTGCGCCGCGGGGGGTGCCGCAGATCGAGGTCACCTTCGACATCGACGCCAACGGCATCGTGCACGTCTCCGCCAAGGACCTGGGCACCGGCAAGGAGCAGAGTATCCGGATCACCGCCTCGAGCGGGCTCTCCAAGGAGGAGATCGAGAAGCTCGTGCGCGAGGCCGAGTCCCACGTGGAGGAGGACAAGCGCAAGAAGGACCTCATCGAGGCGCGCAACCAGGCTGATTCGCTCGTCTACCAGATCGAGAAGAACATCCGGGAATTCGGCGACAAGATCGACGCCTCGGAGAAGGCCAAGATCGAGGAACACGTCACCCGGGTCAAAAAGGCCATGGAAGGCGACGACGCGGGGGCCATCCGTAGCGCCCAGGACGAGCTGGCGCGGGCATCCCACAAGCTTGCCGAGGCCATGTACGCCAAGACGGCGGGCCAGCAGGCCGGCACAGGAGCCGGAGCGGGTCCCGAGGCCGGGCCCCGGGCCGCCGGCGGCAAGAAGGACGACAACGTCGTCGACGCGGAGTTCGAAGAGAACAAATAACCGGGCCGCACCGAAAGAGCCTGACCCCCTCCGGGGCGTCAGGCTCTTTCCGTTGAAGCGGGCATCGGTCCTCACGCATCGGGGGAGCAGCGGATGCACGTCCGCACGCCGCTGAGGGTGAAGCGGAAGGACCGGTTGAAATCTCACCGTGAAAGGGTATATAGAAGGCGCGGGATGACGCGAAAACCCCTCCAGATCCTTCTGCTTGCACTGGCGATCTCGATTTCGGCCGCGGGGACAGCCGCGGAAGCCGACGAGCGGGCCGCCGTCGGGGCGGTGCTCCCCCTGACGGGCAGGCAGGCGGCCCTGGGAAACCGGGCCCTCGACGGGATCATCGCGGGACTGGGGCTCTTCGACGGGAAGCGGGGCACGCCGGTCTCGCTTCGCATCGAGGACTACGGGGACGACCCCGCGGCCGCGGCACGCGCCGTGGAGCGTCTCGCCGCCGGGCCGGCCGTGATGGCCGTCATCGGCCCCCCCGAGGCCGGTGCGGCCCGCGAGGCCGCCCGTGCCGCGCAGACGGCACAGATCCCCTTGCTCGTCCTGGGTCCCGTCGACCTGCCCGACGGCCCCCGGGATTTCGTGTTCAGCGAACATCGCTCCGACCTGCGGGAGGCCGTGACCCTGGCGGGCTATGCCGTCAAGGACCTGGGCCTCCTGCGTCTCGCGATCTTCTACCCGGACAATGCCTACGGGACGGCCATGATGAACGCATTCCGGGCGGAAGCCCAGCGGCTGGGCGGCAGGGTCCGCCGCGCCCAGTCCTACAAGACGGATCAGACCGACTTCTCCGCCGAGATCCGGAAGCTGGCGGCCTTCAAGACCCCGCGTCCCCCGGCGAAAAAGAAAGGGGCCGAGGCGGCAAGGCCCTCACCCCCGCCGACGCTCGATTTCGAGGCGCTCTACATCCCTGATGCCTTCCCGAGGCTTCGGATGATCCTGCCCCAGCTCGCCTTTCACGACGTCCGCGGGGTCCAGCTCCTCGGCACGTCGCTCTGGTATGCCCCGGAGGGGATCCGCGGGGAGGCGGACGTGTTCGAAGGCGCCGTCCTGACGGCGCCCTTCTTCGCCGAAAGCGACAAGCCGGCGGTGCGGGACTTTTCGGATGCCATCTTCGGGGCGACGGGGCGGGAGCCCGATTACCGCGAGGCCCTGGCCTTCGACACGGCCAGGATGCTCGGGGAGGCCCTCCGGGACCGGAGCGTCAAGGACCGCCGTTCGCTGCGGGATCGCCTCCGGCGCATCGAGGCCTTCGAAGGCGTGACCGGCTGGGTGAGCGTGAACAAGGCGGGGGAGATGCAGAGACGGTCGTTCATCCTGAAGGTGGAGGGAAAAAACATCATTGATGTGACGCCGCAGTATTGAACGGATCCTGCGGATCAACATCCTCGTGACGGGACTTCCGGGCATGCGATTTTTGCTGACCAACGATGACGGGATCTATGCGCGCGGTCTGAGCGCGCTGTACCAGGAGCTCTCCAAGGACGCGGATTGCCTCGTCGTGGCCCCCGAGGTGGAGCAGAGCGCCGTGGGGCACGCCATCACCATCTCTCGGCCCCTCATGGTCCGGCCCGCCCGGAAGAACGGCCAGTTCATGGGCTGGGCCGTGGCGGGGACGCCTGCGGACTGCGTCAAGATCGGCCTCCGGGAGCTCTCGGACAAGCCCGTGGACCTCGTCGTCTCGGGCATCAACCTCGGGGCCAACGTGGGGATCAACGTCCTGTATTCCGGAACCGTCTCGGCCGCGACGGAAGGCGCCATCCTGGGGGTGCCCTCCATCGCCGTCTCGCTGGGGACCCACAGCCGGGACGCCGACTTCGGCTTCGCGGCGCGCTTCGCCCGCAAGGTAGCCCGCTTCATGCTCGAGCACAACCCGAACCGCCGCATCCCCCTGAACATCAACGTCCCGGCCCTGCCGGAGAAGGACATCAAGGGCGTGGTCGTGACCCGCCAGGGGCAGGCCCGGCTCATGGAGCAGTTCGAGAAGCGCATTGATCCCCGGGAGAATGTCTACTACTGGCTTGCGGGGGAGACGCAGGTCACGGATGCGGAGGACGACGGGACGGATTTCCTGGCCCTTCGCAACGGCATGATCTCGATCACGCCCATCTACTACGACCTGACCAGGCACGATGCTCTCGAAGGGTTGAGAGCCGCAATCGATAAGCTTGCGCCGTAGAAGGAACGAGGATCGAGGCGCGAGGTTCGAGGATCAGGAATCGAAAAGGATCGGGGAACCAGATTTCCCGATCCTTTTTTTTCCTCGGTCCTCGGACCTGCATTCTTCTGACCCGCTAGCGCGTAAGCAGCACCGGGATCCGGCTCTTGCGGACGACGTGGGAGGTGGTGCTCCCGAGCAGGAGCTCCTTGAAGCGGCTGTGCCCGTGGGTCCCCATCAGCATGAGCTCCACGGCGCCCTCCTCGATGAACTTGAGGATTTCTTTTTCCTCTTTCCCCCCGAGAACGATGATGTCCCTGTCGATGAGATAATCGTCCAGGGCGGCCTCCACCTTCGCGCTCAGGTCCGCCGAGAGACCGGCCTGGTCCGTCACGATGATCACCGTGAGCGGCCAGCGGGCCTTGTCGGAAAGCTCGGCGGCGATCTTCAGGGCGCGATCGGCGGGGGGGCTTCCGTCATAGGCGAGGCCCATGCTCTCGATCTCGATAAACTTCACCGGCGTCACCAGGACGGGCCTGCCGGCCTTGCGCACCACCGCCTCGGCCGTGGAGCCCAGCAGCACGCTGCGGCTCAGGGGGTAGTGCTCGCCCCGCTGGGCCAGCAGGATGAGATCGGCCTGCTGCCCCTCGCGGACGATCTCCTCGTCGATGATCCCCGAGACCTTCTTCACGTCGGGCGAGAGACCCTGCGCCTCGCAGCGCTCGCGGAATTCGCGCAGGATGCCGTCCGCCCGCGCCTCGAGGGCCTTTTCGATGACGGAAAAGAATTCGGGACCGGGACAGAGGCTCGCCGCGCTGCAGATGTCGTTGAGGACGGGCCCCTGGAGCACCTTGATGTCGATCACGTGCAGACCGGTGATGCGGGCATCGAGCTTCTTCGCCAGGTAGATCCCGTACTCGAGGGCCGTGCGGCTGTAGTCCGAACCGTCCGTGGGGATGAGGATGCTCCGGAACATCAGTCTTCCTCCTCGTCCTCGTCCTCGCCGGTCGGCACGGCCTTCGGCGCGGTTCCGTCATCGGCCTTTTTGTCGAAGTCGCCCATCTTCCTGAGCATCCGGTCGAACTCGTGTTCGTCGAGATCCTCGTCGCCCTGGCCGATGGTCAAGGCCGCGGCCGACCCCGCGGCGAGCAGCGTGTGCGCCCCGATCGGCTTGCCGGCCTTGAACACCGCCTGCTCCAGCAGCCGGCCGTCCCGGTCATAGGCGGCATAGGGGCCTTCGCGCTTATCGCCGCGAAAGGTGCCCTTCTCGCGGATCTGCCCGTTCTTGTAGTAGGAGACATAATCCCCTTCGAACTTCCCGTCGACGAAGGTCTCCTTTTCCTTGAGCTGGCCGTTGCGGTAGTAAAGGAGATACTCGCCCTCGAGCCGCCCCCCCGGGTTGTAGAATTCCTTCTCCCGGAGCTGCCCCGTCTCGTAATAGGACGTGTATTGGCCGACGAGCTTGCCCCGGTCGTAGGTGCACTTCTCCCGGAGCGTGCCGTCGCGATAATAGGACGTTGCCTCCCCGTGCCGCTGACCGTCCTTGAAGGACATCCTCACGAGGAGCTGCCCGTTGTCGTGGTAGGATTCGTAGACGCCGTCGAGCTTTCCCTTGCGGTAGTTGCGCCTCTCGCGGAGCTGCCCGTTGCGGTAATGGGAAACATGTTCCCCGTCCTTGCGTCGCGGGGCAAAGAAATCCCAGTTCATGGTCGGCCGGTTCGGTTCCTCGAGGGTACGGGCGTTGGTCGGATACGGGACACGCTCAGCCGCTACAGCCCCAGCTCCTTGCGTATCTGCTCGACGGGGAAAAAGACGGCGTCCTTGCCCTTGAGCCCCCTGCGCAGGGCCCGCTCGTTCTGGTTCTCGAACTCCTTGAGCAGATCGATCAGCCGCCTTTTCCCCTCGGGGGTCTTGACGGCCTCCCGCGGGGTAATGTTGCCGATGGCGGAGATCTTCTCGTCGATCCAGTTGTCGAATGGACGTACCGCCGTTTCGCGCGCGATGGGCGTGCCCTCCGGGGAGCCGGGGGCCCTGTCCGGCGCGGCCGATTCGGCCTGCCGCTCGACGCTCGTGTGGACGGTCGTCCGGTAGGCGATCGCCCCCCCGAACATCCTGTCCAGGACGGCGCGCAGGGTTTCGGCCCGCTTGGCCGACGCGCACCGGGCCACCAGGGAGCCCCGTTTCAGAAAGAGGATCCCCGGGGCGCCCTGGGGGGCCCCGCCCGCCCCTTCCCGCGGGAGCCAGTGGAAACGCAGCACCTTGGCCGGCAGGGCGGCGCCGGGTTTTCGCGGCTCCGCGGCCGCGAAAACAGGGGACCGCTCGACGATCCGCAGGAAGGCGTCGTAATCGTCCACCCGGTACAGAAGGCTCGTGAGGGAGGCCTTGTCCGCCTCGGGGTCGGCCGGCGTCTCGGGCCGCTCGACGTTGCGCACGGCATTCTCGACGAGGGCACAGATCTCCGCCGTGGCGCGCTTCAGGTAATCGCGGTAGTTGCGGTAGGTTTCCCGGTCCTCGTTGTAGATCTCGAGAAGATTGGTCTCGATGAACCGCCTGAGCTTCTGCGGGATGACGGTGATGGGCATGCCGCCCAGGAGCTGGTAGCCGCGGATCTCGATCAGGCCGCCGTAGAAAAGATCCCACTTGCAGAGCGTCTGCGCGGCGGAAGGGTCGACGAGGGTGAAGGCCCGGTCGGCAAAGATGTCCCGGATCTCGACCCCTTTGCCCGGGTCGATCCGCTGGACCTCATAGACGCTCAGCACGGAGCGGGAATAGCTCTGCAGGATCTCCCGCTCCAGGGCGGAGAGCTGGTTTCTGCGGCGATCCAGGTACAGCTCCGGGAAGGTCTTGTCGTACTCGTCGGTGATGAAATACAGCGAGTACCAGGAGAGGAACCTGGAAAACTCCTCCTCGCTCTGGAAGTTGTCGTAGAGCTCGTCTTCGTCTTCGCCGTAGACGCCGCGCCCCTCGAAGTACTCGTAGAGGGCGAGTTCATACTCCTCGTAAAACCGGTCGGAATTGGAAAAGCGGGTGAGCCGGTAGTGGAGATCGGAGATGATCCTCCTGCAGCGGGCGAGATCGAAATCGATGATCTGGGCGACCCGGCTTTCCGAGGCGTCGCCCTGCCCGGAGGAAGAACCTCCGCGATCAGCCGTTGACATGTCTGGATGACCTCCTGTCGCAATCGAACATAAAGCCTTTCAACGGCCGCTGCGCTTCGGCAAGTCGGCCCTCGGGCTTTACATCCTGATATGACAGACCCCCTTTCGTGTTGGTTTCATATCATGGATGGCTGAAGGTTATCGCATTTCGATGGGACTGTCGAGAAAAAAAAGATGGGCCTTTTCGTTTTTCAGGACAAGGGGTTACAGAACAAAAAGGGGGCGCCGAACAGGCCCTTCGGGGCCCTCGAGGCCCCGGGGGAAAAGGGGGGGGGTGGCCGCTCTGCCCCCGCGCGTGGCGGCGTGCAGGATCGGTCCCGCCGGGCCTCGCCTAGAACAGGACCGGGTGGATGAGGGAAAACAGGAGCCCCCCCATGAGAAACAGCCAGAATAACCAGTACATCGCCTTTCGCTTCACGTGTCCCTCCTCGGTCTGGGCCGGCCCGGGCGATACCGATTCAAACCCGGCGGTCCGCGGCGATCCATCCCCTGTCACAGATCGGATCGCCGCGGAGAACCTTGAGCGCGCGGGACGTGCGAAGGCCCCGGGGGCAGGGCGGCAATCGCCGGGATGGCCCCGCCTACTTGATCGCCTCGACGAGCAGAAGCGGCGGGACGCTCAGGACGGCAAAGCCGGTGCTGACGGAGGGGAAAAGCTCGCGCAGCGGTTCCCTGAGATGACCGGGGGGCTGATAAAAGGTCTGATAGGCGAGGAATTTCCCGCCCGGCCGGAGGATGCGGTGGGTGTCCCGGAGGATCTCCCTGCGGGCCCCGGCCGACAGAAAGGAAAAGGGGATCCCGGAGATCACGCAGTCCGCCTCCCCGGCGCCGCAGCGGCGGGCGATGTCGAGGACGTTCCCCGCGCAGTCGCGATAAATCTGCAGCCTCGGGTCCCTGCAGTCCCTGCGCAGCACGGCGGCGAGGGCCTCGTTTCGCTCGATCGCGATCAGGCGCGCATCGGGGTTCAGCCGGCGCAGCAGGGACCGGGTGAGGACCCCCGTGCCCGGCCCGTACTCGATCACGGTCCGCGCCGAGTGCGGATCGACGCGGGAGCAGATCTTTTCCACGGCAAACCGGGACGTGGGCATCACGGAGGCGACATAACGGTCCTGCAGCAGATTGCTCAGATAGGCAAAGGCGCTCATGATCAGACTCCGGGCTCATCGACGGGTTGTGCGGGAAACGGGGGCTCCGTCTGCAGGCCGTCGGCGGCCTTCCCGGCCTGCGGATCGCACCGGGCCCCTCTATTTTCCCCGGAGGCGCTTGTACTTCATGCCCACCCCCGTCGGGGTTGTGAGGGTCAGCTCCCCCTTCGTGACGGCATACCCCCATGTCAGGGGGGCCCCCGCTTTCATGGTAATCTCGACCTGGCTGTCGTCGAGAACCCTGTAGGTCCCCGGGTAGGCGGTCTTCTCGACGGCGCTGTAGAGGCTGACCGTATCGTCCTCGAGAAACTCGATCGTGTCGGCTCCCTGGACCCGCCTCCATTTGCCGAGGAGCATCTCCCTGGCCCGGGCCCTCACCGTCTCCGACTCATCCGGCACGGGGGGGGCTGGCGGCGGCGCGACGGCGGCCGGCGGGGCGGAAGGTTCCCGGGCATTGACAGGCTCCTCCTGCAGGACGCCGGCACAACCGACCAGGGCCGTCATCACAAGCAAACCGAGAGTTTTCCCAAAGCAACCCGCGTTCATGGCGTCAAGCGTTCTCTTCATCGTCTCTCTTATCTCACGCCTCGGGTCGTTCCACAAGCCGGTATTCATCGTATCGTTCGATGAGGCGGTCGAGGTACCGGGAGCGCATCTGCCGCGACGCCAGCGCCCGCTTGACCGGGGGGAGCTTCAGGATGGCCCCCAGGATGGACGCCATCACGCGGTGGCTCCGCAGGGCCTGGGTGTCGAAGATCAGGTTCTGGAGCTTGCCCCGCTCCACGGCCATGAACAGCAGCCTGCGCGCCGAGTCGACGGGCGTGATCACCCGTTCGGGCCGGCCGGCCAGGGTCATGGCGCCTGCCTTGCAGTTCCGGACGCAGACGCCGCAGCCCAGGCAGACATCCTCGTCCACCACGGCCATCTTCTTCGTGCGATCCTTCGGGTCTGCGGCGGACCGGAGGGCGACCGCCCCGATGGGGCAGACGCCGACGCAGCGGCCGCAGCCCGTGCACGCGGCTTCATCCACGGCGGGCAGGAAGTTCGTCGTGTGGACGGGGTGCAGGTGAGCGAACTTCCGGGCGGCGATCATGGCCTCGCAGCAGCAGCCGCAGCAGTTGCAGATAAAGCTCACCTGGCGCTGGACGTTTTCGCCGAACTGGACGAGGTTGTGCTCGTAGGCCCTCTCCAGCAGGCCCATGCACTCCGACACGGTCACGGGGCGGACGATCCCGTGGCGGATGAGGGAGTCGGCGGCGCGGTTGAAGGTCATGCAGATGTCCATGGGGGCGTCGCAGGCCCGTCCGACGTGACCCATCTTGTGCCGGCAGTAGCACATGGCGATCCCGATGTGGGACGCCGTCCGGATGACCCGGCTCGCCCGCTCGTAGTCCAGGACGTGAACGCCGCTGTCGGGCGGCAGTGCCGGTTCGTGAACGAGCACACGGCCCAGCTGGGTCTCGCCCGCCACGAAGAGGGCCTTGATGAAATCCTCCTCGACGTTGATGTACTGGTAGTACAGCTCGCTCAAGGCCTTCTGGTCGAGGTCGGCCCGCAGGCGCATCATCGAGAACTCGAAGAAACCCGCCATCGGCGGCGGCAGGATGTAGACGCGGCCGCCGTCGAGCTCGATGTCGAGGAGAATCCCCCGGTCGGCCAATCCGTCCAGGAGACCCGCGGCCTTCGTTTCCGGCAGGTTCCAGACCGCGGCGGCCTTCTTCGCATCGAAGGGCCGGATGGGAAGAAGCGAGACGAGTTCCGCCTCCCGTTCCGAGAAGAGCATCCGGAGGATCCCGTAGAGAAGCTCCGACGGCGGGGCTCCCTGGGGGAACTGGTTGATGCGCTCCGCGAGGCGTTGATAGGCGTTCTTGAGGTGCTGATGGGCCACGGTCGTCATCCCGCCGGCCGGGTTCTTCAAGCCGGGTTTCCTGTCGGATTCGTCATTGCGACTTTACCAGAAGCCCGAGACCGTTGACAACCCCCCGTCGCATGCATGACCCGAACCCGACGGGTTCCCTTTCGGGATTCTTCGAGCTCGAAGCCCTTGACGTCGGGAACCTCGGGAGGGAGGAAGAGCGGACAGGAGAAAGATTTTCATTCGCACCGCTCTTCAGCGCTTCCCGACTCCTCATGCGAAGGGCATGGCGCCCGATCCCCACAGAGCGTCCAACGAAGGTTGCCGCTGTTGACAGCACCCCCTCTTTCCCGATATAGGACCTCAGCGTCAACGGGGGATCGGGAGCCTTGCCATTGCCGTCGGACAGACTGAAGCGCCTCCGGGCAAGACTGCACGCGCTCATGCGGGCCGACCGCGTCGCCCTGCTGCGGGAGCTGGATGCCCTGCAATCCGCGAAGAGCCCGGAGGCTCTCGGGCCGGCGGTGGACCGCCTGGAGAGGCGGCTGGAGCGGGCCGCCGCGAAGAGGGAGCGTCGCCGGGCGGGCCTGCCCCGCGTGCGTTACCCCGGGGCCCTGCCGATCGCCGCCCGGCGGGCCGACATCGTCGAGGCCATCCGCAAACACCCCGTTGTCGTCATCACCGGCGAGACCGGATCGGGCAAGACCACGCAGATCCCCAAGATGTGCCTCGAGGCGGGCCGGGGCCTCGACGGCCGGATCGGCTGCACGCAGCCGCGCAGGGTGGCCGCCGTCACGGTGAGCCAGCGCATCGCCGAAGAGATGGGCGAGGAGCCGGGCCGCTCGGTGGGCTACAAGATCCGCTTCGAGGACCGCACCTCGCCCGAGGGGTACATCAAGATCATGACGGACGGCATCCTCCTGATGGAGGCCCAGTCCGACCCCTTTCTCAACGAGTACGACACGATCATCGTCGACGAGGCGCACGAGCGCAGCCTCAACATCGATTTCGTCCTGGGCATCCTGAAAAACCTCCTGCGGAGGCGCAGGGACCTCAAGGTCATCATCACCTCCGCCACGATCGACACGGGAAAATTCTCCGCCGCCTTCGGGGATGCCCCCATCATCGAGGTCTCGGGGCGACTGTACCCCGTGGAGATCCGCTACGAGCCCCCCGAGGAGGACCCCGAGGAGATCACCCCCGTCGAGGCCGCCGTCCGGGTCGTCGACGACCTGCTCGACGGCGGCGGGGGCGGCGACATCCTGGTCTTCATGCCCACGGAGCAGGACATCCGCGAGACCTGCGAGATGCTCGAGGGGCGCGAACGCCGGGGGGTGAAGATCCTGCCCCTGTACGCGAGACTGCCCTCGCAGGAGCAGCGGCGCGTCTTCGCCCCGATTGCGGAGCGAAAGGTCGTCGTGGCCACCAACGTCGCCGAGACCTCCGTCACGATCCCCGGGATCCGGTACGTCGTCGACACGGGGCTTGCCCGCATCTCGTATTACAACCCCCGCACGAGGACCTCGGGGCTGCCCGTCCGGCCCATTTCCCGAAGCAGCGCCGACCAGCGGGCGGGCCGCTGCGGGCGCGTGGAGAACGGCGTCTGCATCCGCCTCTATTCCCGCGAGGACTACGAGAGCCGGCCTCTCTACACGCCCCCCGAGATCCTGCGCTCCAACCTGGCCGAGGTCATCCTCCGGATGCTTGCCCTGCGGATCGACGACCCCGCCGCCTTCCCCTTCGTGGACCCGCCCGCGCCGAAGAGCCTCCGCGTCGGCTACGACATCCTCGAGGAGCTCGGCGCCATCGAGCGCGAGGAGGACGGAGACGGGACCGCCCGCCGGCGTCTCACGCCGCAGGGACGCCGGATGGCGCGCCTGCCGCTCGACCCCCGTATCGCGCGGATGATCCTCGAGGCCGAAAAGGAAGGCTGTCTTGACGAGATCCTCGTCATCGCGGCGGCGCTCGGCATCCAGGACCCGCGGGAGCGCCCCGCCGGAAAGGAGAAGGAAGCCGACGCCGCCCAGGCCCTCTTCGTCCATCCCGCATCGGACTTCCTCACCCTGCTGGCCCTCTGGGAGCGCTTCCACGAAAACGCCCCGGACGGTAAACCCTCCGGACGGCTCAGGCGGTTCTGCCGCGACCATTTCCTCTCCTTCCGCCGGATGAAGGAGTGGCGGGACGTCCACGGCCAGCTCCGGGAGATCGTCGAAGAGGAGGCCCCCGCGCACGGGGGCCGGGCGAGGGCGAAGGCCCCCGGCGGCGATCCCCGGGCCTGGTACGGTCGGATCCACCGCTCGGTGCTCAGCGGCTACCTCTCGAACATCGCCGTCAAGAAGGAGAAGAACACCTACAACGCGGCGGGCGGACGCCAGGTGGTCCTTTTCCCCGGCTCGGGCCTCTACAACCGCGGCGGCGACTGGATCGTGGCCGCGGAGCTCGTCGAGACGACCCAGCTCTTCGCGCGCACGGCCGCCAACATCGACCGGGACTGGCTCGAGGCCCTGGGCGGGCGGCTATGCCGATCGACCTACCTGAACCCCCGCTGGGACCGCAGGCGGGGGGAGGTGACGGCCACCGAGCGGGTGAGCCTCTACGGACTCGTGATCGTCGAGGGGCGCCGCGTCTCCTTCGGCCGCATCGATCCCGAGGAGGCGGCGCGGGTGTTCATCCGCGAGGCCCTCGTGCCGGGGGAGGTGGACAGGCCCCCGGCCTTCCTCGCCCACAACCGGGATCTCGTCGAGCGGGTGCGGGACATGGAGAACCGGCTCCGCAGGCGCACCCTGCTGGCCACGGACGATGTCCTGGCCGCCTTCTACGAGGAGCGGCTCGGGGCGGTCTTCGATGTCCGGACCCTCCAGAAGAGGATCCGCGAGCAGGGAAGCGACGCCTTTCTCCGGATGACCGAGCAGGACGTTCTCCGGCAGGCCCCCGACCCCGGGGAGCTGTCCCTCTACCCGGATTCCCTTGCCGCCGGCAGGCTCGCGCTTCCCCTGAGCTACCGGTTCAGCCCGGGCGATGAGGCCGACGGCGTGACCCTGAAGCTGCCGGCCGGCGCGCTTGGCGCCCTGCGTTCCGAGACCCTCGAGCGGGCCGTGCCGGGGCTGCTGCGCGAGCGGGTGGCGGCCCTCGTCAGGGCCCTGCCCCGCGACGTCCGCAGGCACCTCGTCCCTGTCCCCCGGTCGGTGGAGCTTCTCCTGCAGGACGTCGAGAAAAGCGAGGGCTCGCTCCCGGCGGCCCTCTCGGAGAGCCTCAAGCGCAGGTTCCGGCTCGACGTCCCCCCCTCGGCCTGGGACCTGGAGGGGCTGCCCGATCACCTCAAGCTCCGCTACGCCGTGGTGGACGCCAAGGGCAGAGAGCTTCGCGCGACACGGGACATCGAGTCCCTGCGGAAGGACCGCCTGGAGGAGCGGGTGTCGCGGGCCTTCGACCGGGCGAAGGCCGCCTGGGAACGGACGGGGGTCACCCGCTGGGAGGCGCCGGAGCTCCCCGAGGAAATCCCCTGCGAAATCCCGCTGGATGCGCATAATGTGCTCGAGGGGATCGCCTACCCGGCCCTCGTGCCGGCCGGCGAGGCCGTCGATCTCCGGCTGCTGAGAGACCGCACCCAGGCCGAGACGGCGCACCGGTCCGGCATCCGGACCCTGCTGGCCCGGCACTTCCGGAAGGAGCTCGGGGCGCTGCGCCGCGGCCTCGCCCTGCGGGGGGAAATGAAGGTCTGGTCCGTCTACTTCGGGGGGGCCTCGGCGCTGGAAGACGTCCTGTACCAGGGTCTCGCCCGGCGCCTGCTCGAAAAGGACATCCGGACACGGCGGGATTTCGAGGACTACGCCCGGTCCCTGGGCCCGGCCCTGCTTCAGGCCCCCCGGCAACTGCTGGAGGAGGTGGAACCCGTTGTGCGCGCCTACCACGAAACCCGCCAGGCCCTCAGCGCCCTCGAGGCGGCAAACCGCGCCAACCGCAGCGTGACCGGTTTCCTCGGGGAGATGCGAGCCGAGCTCGATCGCCTCGTTCCCGTGTCGTTCCTGGAGCGATACGACCGGGAACGCCTCTCCCATCTGCCCCGCTACCTCAAGGCGCTGCAGGTCCGGGCCGAGAGGGGCGCCGTCCATCTCGACCGGGACAGAGTCCGGGCGGCCGAGATCCGGCCCTATGATGAGAAACTGGCGGAATTTCTGCAGGCCGCCTCCCCCTCGGCGTCGTCGCAGAAGGCAAGGGCCGTCGGCGAGTACCGCTGGATGGTCGAAGAGTACCGGGTGTCGCTCTTTGCCCAGGGGATCAGGACCCCCTACCCGGTATCGCCGAAGCGGCTGCGCGAGAAGATCCGGCAGATCGAGGAGATGGCGTAAGATTTTGCTGGGATTTCAGGGGCGGATGTAATAAAAGGTGACGGTTCGAAGGCCGAGAGGACTCGGGCCGAACCGGCCGGCGAGGATAGCGAGCCATGGAAAAAACGATCCTGATCGTGGACGACGAGATCACCGTCCGGGAGATCTTCAAGGATTTCTTCGGGGCCTCCGGGTACCGGGTCCTGACGGCGGAAGGCGCCGACAACGCCGTCGACATCCTCAAGGACCGGCAGGTCGACGTGATCTTTCTCGATCTGCGCCTCTTCGGGACCAACGGGCTCGAGCTGGGCCGCCGCATACGAAGGGAGAACCCCCTGTCCATCCTCTTTGCCATCACGGGGTGGGCCGGCCTATTCGAGGTCGAGGAGTGCCGGGAGGCGGGCTTCGACGATTTCTTCGTCAAGCCCGTGGAGTTCGATATGCTCCAGAAGGCCGTTGAGGACGCCTTCGAACGGGTCGAGCGGTGGCGGAAGAGATAGGGCTCGCGTCCCGATCCGGCCTTGACAACCGGGAAGTCGTCACTATCTTTATGGCGGCCCGGTGCTTTTACCCCTGCCAAGCAACACCATTTCGCACAGTAGAACACGGAGGAGGAGTCGATCATGCCAGCGAAGGAAATCCTGTACGACGCCCATGCAAGGGAAAAGGTCGCCCGGGGGGTCAACACCCTGGCCGATGCGGTCAAGGTGACCCTGGGTCCCCGGGGCCGCAACGTGGTTCTCGAAAAGAAATGGGGGGCCCCCACGATCACCAAGGACGGGGTGACGGTGGCCAAGGAAATCGAGATGGAGGACATCTTCGAGAACATGGGGGCCCAGATGGTCAAGGAAGTGGCCTCCAAGACGTCAGACCAGGCCGGCGACGGCACGACGACGGCCACCATCCTCGCACAGGCCATCTTCCGCGAGGGGGCGAAGCTCGTGGCGGCGGGCATGAACCCCATGGAGCTCAAGAAGGGGATCGACCGGGGCGTCGAGCTGATCGTCCAGGAGCTGGAGAAGATCGCCAAGCCCGTCAAGGACAAGCAGGAGATCACCCAGGTCGGGACCATCTCGGCCAACAACGACACCGAGATCGGCACCATCATCTCCGATGCCATGGACAAGGTCGGCAGGCAGGGCGTCATCACCGTCGAGGACAACAAGTCCATCGACACGGTGCTCGATTACGTCGAGGGCATGAAGTTCGACCGGGGGTTCATCTCGCCTTACTTCATCACCAACCTCGAGAAGATGGAGGTTGTCCTGGAGGATGCCCTCATCCTGATCACCGACAAGAAGATCAGCAGCATGCAGGAGATCCTGCCGCTGCTCGAGCAGGTGGCGAAGACCGGCAAGCCCCTCATGATCGTCGCCGAGGACGTCGAGGGCGAGGCCCTGGCGACGCTGGTCGTCAACAAGGTCCGCGGCGTTCTGAAGTGCGCCGCCATCAAGGCGCCCTATTTCGGCGACCGCCGCAAGGGGGCCCTGCAGGACATCGCCGTCGTCACGGGCGGCAGGGTCATCTCCGAGGAGATGGGGATCAAGCTCGAGTCGGCGACCGTCAAGGACCTCGGGCGGGCCCGCCGGATCGTCATCGACAAGGACAACACGACCTTCATCGACGGGGCGGGCAAGAAGGCGGACATCGACGAGCGCGTCCGGCAGCTCAAGAAGGAAATCGAGATCATTGAGATGGACTATGACCGCGAGAAGGCGATGGAGCGCCTCGCCAAGCTCACCAGCGGCGTCGCGATCATCAAGGCGGGCGCCGCCACGGAGATCGAGATGAAGGAGAAGAAGGCCCGCATCGAAGACGCCCTGAACGCGACCCGCGCGGCCGTCCAGGAAGGCATCGTGCCCGGCGGGGGCGTGGCCCTCATCCGCTGCGCCGCAGCCCTCGACAAGGCAACGCTCGAGGGCGATGCCCGATACGGCATCGAGATCGTCCGCAAGGCCGTCGAGGAGCCCCTGAAGATGATCGCGAGAAACGCCGGCTACGAGGGCTCGGTGATCGTGGAGAAGGTCCGCGAGAGGAAGGGGGCCTTCGGATTCGACGCCGACAGCGGCGAGTATGTCGACATGATGAAGGCGGGCATCATCGACCCGGCCAAAGTGACGCGGCTGGCCCTGCAGAACGCGGCGTCGGTGGCCTCGCTGCTCATCACCACGCGGACCCTGGTGGGCAAGAAGGCGGAGAAGGACGGCGAGGACAAGGCCTAGCAGACCGGCGAGACCGGAATCCCGCAAGAAGCGTCCCTGCCCCCGGGGAAGCACGATCTTCCCCGGGGGTTCTTCTCTCAACGAACAGCGCAATGACCGGGAAGAGCAACGGGACTTGCCATGCCCCCCCCATCGAAATCCCCGACCCCGGACCCTGCCGTTGGGATGACCGTCCCGCAGGGGGCGGCCCTGCTCCGGGAATTCGACCGTCTCGGCGGCCGCGAGATCCTGGAGCGCATCCTCGGGGAACGGAACCCCCGCGAGGTGGTCGAGAAGCTCCCCGCCGGAGACCTCTACTGGATCGTCAAGAAGGTCGGTGCGGAGGACTGCCTCCCCCTTCTCGAGCTGGCCACACCGGACCAGTGGCAGTACCTGCTCGACCTGGAGATCTGGGACCGCGACGAGATCAACTGCGCGGAGGCCCTCTGCTGGCTCAAGCGACTCTTCGAGGCCGATCGGCCCAGGACCGTCCGGTGGCTGTTCGGCGAGGGAAACGCCCTGCTATACTTCATCCTCCAGAAGAGCATCGAGGTGATGGTCCGGGAGGAGGACGACAGGGAGTTCGAGGTCCCCGAGGGGTTTTTCACCCACGACGGGGTGCTGTTTCTCGGCGCGCTGGACCCGGAACAGGAGCCTTTCCTCCGGGAATTGACCGGCGCCATCGCCGCGGCAAGCCTGCCGGCCTACCAGACGCTGCTCTCCAGCCTCGCCGCCGCCGTGCCCTCCGAGGTGCAGGAGGGGATGTACCGGATGCGCAACGTGCGTCTGGCCGAGAGCGGGTTCTTGCCCTTCGAGGAGGCCCTTTCCGTCTTCTCCCCCCTGTCCCCCGAGCAGCTGACACGCGAAGGGGCGCCGGCCGTACCGATCATCGACGTCGCCGCCGATGACGAAGCCGGGGCGCTCGCCCCCTTCCTTCCCCTCAGCGAGGGGGGACGGACGGGTTTTCTCCGGGAGGCCCTCGGTGCCGTACGGAGCCCGCTTGTCCTGGAGCGGCTGCAACTCGAGTTTGCGGGCCTTGCCAACCGGGTGGCTTCGGTCGAGGGGCTCGCCGGGATGGAGATGGACGGGCTCGTCGGGACGGCCCGCAGGACGGCCGGGTATCTCAGCATCGCCCTGGAGGAAGTGTCGGGCAGGGACCGGCAGCTGGCAGCGGCCCTGCTGGAGAGGAACACGCTGGAAGCGCTATTCCGCGTCGGGTTCGGGTTCGTCCTCCGGTTGAAGCGCGTGGCGGAGAACTGGCTGAGAATCGCCTGGTTCCGGAAGGCGGGATTCGAGAACAGCTTCTGGGGCGAGGAGCGCTCAGGGTTGCTGTCGGGCCTTCTGCTGAAGAGACCCCTGCTGTACGCGGGCCCGTCGGAAAAGGAGGGCACCCTTTACCGCGACTTCGGCGGGGCCGAAGACCTCTCGGGGGCCGGCAGGGCGCTGATGCGGCTCATCGCGCTGGACGGGTTCATGGATGCCCTGGCGAAAGCGGCCCCGGTCGACCGCGCATCGGCCGGCCATGACGAGGCGACCTGTTTTCACCTGCTGTTTACGTACTGGGCACGCCTTCGCCTCGGTCTGGCGCCGGGCTACGCGGCCATCAGGGCCGAAGATGCCCGGGCCCTGTTCGCGCTCCTTCGCGACGGCGAAACGGCACCCCCCTATCGGATGGCCCGCTTCCGGGACGTTTTTATCGAGGAGATGCTCGCGCTTGCGCCGGGGCTGCCCGGCGATCTCCGGGCCGCGTTGCGGGAAGAGCTCTCGGCGATCTGGGAGGCCTTCCGATCCGAATACGAGGAGGTCCCCCCCGCCGACACGGACATGAAGCACAACCCCTTCCTGATCATCGAGTAGCACCCGTTCGGGGGGTATGTCATGGAGGAAAGAAAAGCGACGACCATGCCGCAAAAAGGATTGGCCGCTGCGTCGAGCCACCTCTTAAAGGACATCCTGACGGATGCCCGCGGGATCAACAACGACACGCTGGAGAAGGTCATCCTCCTGGCCGTGGAGATCGCCCGGGAGGGGCGCGAGGGCAGGAAGGTGGGAACGATGTTCGTCATCTCCGACTCCGAGGCCGTCCTGGCCAACTCCCGCTGTCTCATCTTGGACCCCCTGATGGGTCACCCGGAAAGCAAGCGCCACATCGACGACCCCGACCTCCGCGAGACGATTAAGGAACTCGCGCAGCTCGACGGGGCCTTCGTCGTTTCCGACGCGGGGGTCGTCCTTTCCGCCTGCCGCTACATCGACGCCCCATCCCGGGACGTCGCCCTGCCGCTGGGACTGGGCAGCCGTCACATGGCGGCCGCCTCGATCACGAAGCTCACCAACGCCATCGCCATCGTCGTCTCCGAAAGCTCCATCGTGCGGATCTTCGACAACGGGGAGATCGTTTCGGAGATCCTGCCCGAAATCTGGCTCCTGAGCCGCTACAGCCTGCATCTCAAGGGGCCGACCTCGGAGCAGACGGAAGACCACATCACCGTCATCAGCAAGGTGGAAGACAGGGGCTGACCGGTTGCCGACGGCCCTTGACAACCGTGGATCCGTGATTAATATTATGAACGAAGTCAGTTATTTCTCAACCATATCGGCATGTTAAATGAATTTGGCTGTCGATATGCCCTGCAGGAAAACAAACCGCTAAAATTCGCGCGAATCATCTCTTGAAGGGAGGTTGGATCTATGTTCTGGCCCGAATTCAGAAGAATGGGATTGTCTCCGGGTGTGTGGCACGGGGTGGATCGCCTGCAGCGGGAGATGGACCGTCTCTTTGCGGGGTTGAGCCTGCCCTACGAACGGAGTTTCCCGGCCGTCAACATCTGGGAAGGCGACAAAGACGCGGTCGTCACCGCGGAGCTCCCCGGGGTCGATCCCGACCGGATCGAGCTGTCCGCCCAGGGAGACACCCTCACCCTTGCCGGCTCCCGGGAGCCCGAGCCCCTGCGGGAAGGCGAGACCTATCACCGACAGGAGCGAAGGCACGGGCGCTTCACGAGAATCGTCAAGCTGCCGTTCCGCGTCGATGAGGGGGCCGTCGAAGCCACCTTCGATCGGGGTGTCCTGACCATCCGGCTGCCCCGGCACGAGGAAGAGAAGCCGAAGAAGATCCAGATCAAAACGACCTGAGGGGGTGAATGCGATGGCAAACGAGATCCAGGCAGTCAGAGCACAGGCCCCGGCAGGGGCTGAGCATACCAGGGACCGCAAGGTCTTCATCCCGCCCGTGGACATCGTCGAGTCGCCGGATGCCATCATCCTGACGGCCGACATGCCGGGCGTGGACGACAAGAACGTGAGCGTAACGCTGGAGAAAGGCGTTCTCTCCGTCCTGGGCGAGATCGAACCGGCTTCCGTGAAGGACCGCAAGCTTGCCTATGCGGAGTACGAAATCGGCGATTACGAGCGCGCCTTCACCTTGTCCGACGAGATCGACCAGGATCGGATCGAGGCGACCGTGAAGAACGGGATCCTGCGGCTGGTCCTCCCGAAGACCGAGACCGCCCGCGCCAGGAGGATCCCCGTCAAGACATCCCGCTGAGGGAAAGGAGGTTTGCGTCATGACACTCAGAGACCTGATTCCTTGGCACAAGACCGAGAATGTCCCGATCGCCCGCGATCGCGAGTTCCCCTTCCACCCCCTGCAGCAGAGGGTGAACGAGCTTTTCGATTCCTTTTTCCGGGATTTCGCCTGGGGCCCCTCGAGGGTGGCCGCGGAGTGGCCCGGGGCGTTCTGGCCCGAGGTCGACGTCTCCGACAGCGGCGAGCTGGTAAAGGTCACCGCCGAGCTTCCGGGGCTCTCCGAGAAGGATGTCGAGATCACCCTCGAGAGAGACACCCTGATCCTGAAGGGGGAAAAGAAGGAAGAGAAAGAGGAAAAAGGGAAAAACTACTGGCACTCCGAGAGACGCTTCGGGGCGTTCCGCCGGGAGATCCCTCTGCCGGAGGGAGGGGTGGACGAGTCGAAGGTCAGGGCGGAGTTCAAGGACGGGGTTCTGACCGTCACGCTGCCGAAGACGGAAGAGGCAAAGCGGCAGCAGAAGAAGATCCCCATCAAGACCCACTAGCGCAGCAGCCGCGAAGCCCGCGCGATGTTTGCGCCGGGGCCTTGCCGCAGGGCGGCAAGGCCCTTTTTTCATTCGATCCGAAGGACCAGGCGGATGATGCCCGAATAGAGCCCGGCGGCCTCCGCGGGAATCTCCAGCCGCCAACCGTCCTGGAGGAACGGGGGAAGACGCAGGGCGATGCGCGGCAAGACCTCCTCGGTCCCGCTTCCCAGGCAGGCCATGCAGGGGAACATCCAGTCCCGGCCCGTGCCGCCGCAGAAGCGGCATGAAATGCGGATGGGCAGCTCGAACTCGACGGTGGCCCCGGGGACGGCATCCTGCCGGTTCAGGATCAGCTCGAACTCCGGGGTCTCCGGAGGACCGCCATGCCCCGGCGAATGCCTTTCGAAGAAAGGCCGGAAGATCTCTTCCACCGGGACGCGAAACCCCGGACCCCAACTGCCGCCCCGCTGCGGCCGGGTCACGAGGGGCTCCGGCCGCAGGCGGCCGCCCGCCCCGGGAAACGCCTGCCGGCGCGCCCTGCTTCGTGCCGCCGCCAGGTCGCGGTCGTATTCCTCGCGCTTCTCCGGGCTGGAGAGCACCTCGTAGGCCTCGGCGATCTCCTGGAATCGGGCCGTCGAATCCTTGCCGGCCCTGTCCGGGTGGTGCTTCTTGGCCTTTTCGCGGTACGCACGGCGTATGCCGGCCTCGCCCTCCTGCGGGGAGACCCCCAGCACCCGGTAATAATTTTTTTTCCTCGTCGCCATAACGTCCCTCTCCCGCGAAGCGCCTCTCACAAACCAATAAAAAAAAGGGCGGCCCGCTGTCAAGACCGGGACCGTCGTCCGGGCGGTCGGGGATGCCCGCCCCGGCCGGCCTCCCCGGAGCCGATACCCGGGGCCCTAGCTCTTCGTGACGAGGCGCCGCACCGCCGCCTCGAGGCCGTCCAGGGTGAGCTCGTACATGGGGAAGACCTGGCGGACGATGCCGATGGTGCGCACGCGATCCCACTCCCAGAGCGGCGCGGGGTTCAGCCAGACGGCGTGACGGAAGAGGCTCGCGAGAAGCTTGAGCCGGTCGATGCTCGGGCGGGTGCTGCGCTGCGTGTAGTCGATGGCGCCGCCGGCGTACATGAGCTCGTAGGGCGACATGCTGGCGTCGCCCAGGATGATGAGCCTGGTCTCGGGGTCGCGCAGGGCGAAATCGTCGAGGCGCTCGGGGCGGTAGAACCGCTGGGGGTCCTGCCAGACCACGTCGTAGACGGAGTTGTGGAAGTAGTACGTCCTGAGGTCCTTGAACTGTGAGCGGGCGTAGTTGAACAGGGTCTGAACGAGGTCCACGTAGGGTTCCATGGACCAGCCGCCGTTGTCGATCATGAGGATGACCTTGAGGCGGTCCGCAAGCCTGCGGTCGAAGACGATCTCGATCTCGCCGGCGTTGCGCAGGGTCTCGCGGATCGTCTTGTCCACGTTGACGAGGTCCTTCGGGCCGGCGGGCACCATCCGGCGCAGCCTCTTGAGAGCCTCGCCCATCTGGGCCTGGGTGAGGGGCCCGTCCTGGGAGTAGTCCCTCCAGCGACGGTCCATGGCCACCTTGACGGCCGACTTGTTGCGCGAAACGCCGCCCACGCGCATCCCTTCCGGGTGATGCCCCGAATGCCCCACGGGCGAGGTGCCCCGCGTGCCGATCCAGCGATTGCCCCCGTGGTGGGCCTCCGTCTGCTCTCTGAGCCGGTCGAGGAAATACCGGACGAGCTCCTCGGGGGTCATCTTCCGGAGCTTGCTGTCGTCGACGCCGAAGGCCGCGGCGACCGCCGCCGGGTCCTTCAGCCACTCCTCGAGCAGGGCCTTCGCGATGTCGGTGAGCTCGTGGGTCTCGGGGTCCTTGAGCTCGACGCCCCGGAAGTGGTGCAGGAAGACCTGGTCGTAGAGATCGAAGTAACGCTCGCTTTTCACCAGCAGCGCACGGGCGACGGTGTAGAAATCGTCCAGCGAGGTCACGAGCCCCATCGACAGCGCCCTCTGCAGGCGCAGGTAGGCGGTGGGCGTCACAGGGACGCCGCGGTCACGCAGCGTGTAGAAAAATTGAATGAACATGTCGAGGACAGGCGCAAGGTATCAGGCTCAAGGGATCAGGAAAAGATGGATTCCGATCCCTGCCGCGGTCATGAATTGCGATTCATGTGCGGCGGAAACGGGCGACGGCCCGGGCGGCCAGCGTCAAGTCGCCGCTTTTCTTGTAGAGAACCCCCAGGTAGGGGACCTCGCCCCGCTGGAGCAGGGCCGGCCGGAAATCGGGGTCCGACCGCAGGGCCCGGATCCAGTTGATGAGCTCCCGAGTGGCGGGTTTCTTCTCGACGCCGCCGATCTCCCGCAGCCGGTAGAAGGTCTGGATGCAGGCCTGCGCCGTCTCCTCGCTGAGTCTCGGGAAGTGGACCTCCACGATCCGGCGCATCATCTCCGGCTCGGGAAAAGCGATGTGGTGGAAGTTGCAGCGCCCCAGGAAGGGGTCCGAGAGGTCCTTCTTGGCGTTCGAGGTGATGATGACGACGGGGCGGTGCTTCGCCTTCACCGTCTTGTCGATCTCGATGATGTCGAAGGACATCTGGTCGAGCACGTCGAGCATGTCGTCCTGGAAGTCCGTATCCGCCTTGTCGATCTCGTCGATGAGCAGGACCGTCTTCTCTTCGGCGACGAAGGACTGCCCGATCTTGCCCATCCGGATGTAGGCCTCGATGTCGCTCACGTCGCGCCGGGAGTCTCCGAAGCGGCTGTCGTTGAGGCGCGTGAGCGTGTCGTACTGGTAGAGGGCCTCGACGAGCTTCATGCTCGACTTGACGTTGAGGGTGATCAGAGGCATGCCCAGGCTCTCGGCGATGGCGTAGGCGAGCATCGTCTTCCCCGTTCCCGGCTCGCCCTTCAGCAAGAGCGGCATCTCCAAGGCCATGGAGATGTTGACGATCTTCGCGAGTTCATCGTCGAGAACGTACTTCGAGGCCCCCCGGAACGCCTGGGTTTTCTTTTCCTGTTCCTTCATGGTTCGCTCCGTCGGCTGTTGTCGCGCTGCGGCAATGCAAACCCCCGGAAGGAAATCCCGGGGGTGAATGGTTCTACTCCAGATCCGGAAAATTTTCCACGGCAAAGATGGCGGTCATTCGAACCCGGAGAGGTCGAATCCCTCCTGCTCCATCGTCTCCCGAACCGCCGCGATGTCCTTGTGACCCTCGACGGCGGCCTGGATCGCCTTTTCGCCGCGCAGGTCGCCCAGGAG
>JAGPKU010000144.1 GCA_018053845.1 Syntrophobacterales bacterium | reverse complement strand
AGATCCCCTCGGGCTCCATGAAGCCGACCCTCGAGATCGGCGATCACATCCTGGTGAACAAGTTCAGCTACGGGGTCAAGCTCCCCTACCTGCGCAACACGATCATCCCCGTCGGCCAGCCCCGGCGGGGCGACATCGCCGTCTTCATCTACCCCGAGGACAAGTCGAAGGACTTCATCAAGCGGGTCATCGCGGTGGGGGGCGACACGGTGGAGATCCGGAACAAGAAGCTCTTCGTCAACGGCGAGGCCGTCGACGATCCCCACGGGGTCCACGTGGAGGACGTCATCTACCCGAGGGCGATCCAGCGCAGGGACAACTTCGGGCCCGTCAGGGTCCCCGAGGGGACCCTGTTCGTCATGGGCGACAACCGCGACCAGAGCTACGACAGCCGGTTCTGGGGGTTCGTCAAGCTCGAGGACGTCATCGGCAAGGCCTTCATCATCTACTTCTCCTGGGACAGCGAAAACAGCGGCGTGCGCTGGGGCCGCATCGGGAAGCTGCTGAACTGATCCGCCAATTCCGTTGAAAAAGACGCCTCTTTGCGATAGAGTCCCTTTCCATGAAAGGACCTTCCTTCGGGGCGATCGCGGTGATGCTCGGTCTGCTGCTCATGATCCTCGCCTGCACGGACGCCGACAGGGACGAGGGGCCCGCGGCCGTGCGCGAGGGCGA
This sequence comes from Syntrophobacterales bacterium, assembly GCA_018053845.1. GTDB lineage: Bacteria > Desulfobacterota > Syntrophia > Syntrophales > UBA2192 > UBA2192. The sequence continues at coordinate 2,778 of JAGPKU010000144.1, read as the reverse complement.
AAGCACACCCGCCTACGGCGACATCCTCGTGGAGGGCTCCATCGGGGACGCAAGCAACCTCATCCCCCTGCTGGCCACGGACAGCGCCTCGCACAGCATCTCGGGACTGATCTTCAACGGCCTCGTGAAGTACGACCGGGACCTCAACATCGTCGGCGACCTGGCCGAATCCTGGGACATCTCGAAAGACGGCCTCGTCATCACCTTCCACCTGCGGAAGGGGGTCCGCTGGCACGACGGGCGGCCCTTCACCGCCGAGGACGTCCTGTTCACCTACCGGCTCACGATCGACCCGAAGACGCCGACGGCCTACGCCGGGGATTTCCTGAAGGTGAAGAAGGCCGAGGTCCTCGACCCGTACACCTTCCGCGTGACCTACGACAAGCCCTTCGCCCCCGCGCTCATGAGCTGGAGCGCCTCCGTGATGCCCCGGCACCTCCTGGAGGGCACCGACGTGACCCGGAGCCCGCTGGCGCGCCGCCCGATCGGGACGGGCCCCTACCGGTTCAAGGAGTGGAAGACGGGGCAGAAGATCGTCCTGACGGCCAACCCGGATTACTTCGAGGGAAGGCCCTACCTCGACGGCCGCGTCATGCGCGTCATCCCCGACATGGCCACCCTGTTCCTCGAGCTGAGGGCGCGGGGCATCGACCAGATGGGGCTCACACCCCTGCAGTACACGCGTCAGACGGAAAACCGGTACTTCCGGACCCACTTCCGAAAGTACCGCTACCTCGCCTTCGCCTACACGTACATGGGGTTCAACCTCGAGAACCCGATGTTCGCCGACCGGCGGGTCCGGCAGGCCCTGGCCCACGCCGTCAACAAGGAGGAGCTCATCGACGGCATCCTCCTGGGCCTCGGCAAGGAGGCCACGGGCCCCTTCAAGCCCGGCACCTGGCAGTACAACCCGAACGTGAGGCGCTACCCCTACGACCCGAATAGGGCCCTCGAGCTTCTCGCGGAGGCGGGCTGGCGGGACACCGACGGCGACGGCATCCTCGACAGGGACGGCCGGCGGTTCGAATTCGAGCTCCTCGCCAACCAGGGCAACGAGGTCCGCGCCAAGACGGCCGAGATCGTGCAGCGCCGGCTCGCCGAGGTGGGCATCACCGTGAAGATCCGCATCATCGAGTGGGCCGCCTTCATCAAGGAATTCATCAACAAGCGACGCTTCGACGCCGTCATCCTCGGCTGGACGATCCCCATGGACCCCGACCTCTACGACGTGTGGCACTCGAGCAAGACGGGCCCCAGCGAGCTCAACTTCGTCTCGTACCGCAACCCCGAGGTGGACACCCTGCTGGAGAGGGGCCGCGGCACCTTCGACCGCGCCGAGCGCAAGCGCTGCTACGACCGCATCCAGGAGATCCTCGCGGAGGACCAGCCCTACCTCTTCCTCTACGTGCCCGACGCGCTGCCCATCTTCCATGCGAGGATCCGCGGGATCGACCCCGCGCCCGTCGGGATCGGCCACAATGTGATCAAATGGTACGTGCCGAAGGAGGAGCAGAGGTACGTGATGACACAGTGACCGGACGGAAGCGAGGAAGTTGCGAAGAGCGGAAGATCGGCGTGGAGGGGGGATTCGTTTCCCCGTTCTTCTCCGCTCTTCCTCGCTTCTGCCCTTCCCAACTTCGTCTGCACGACAGCAAGAGCCGAACGCAAGAAATGCAGAAGGGCTCCAAGACCTGACACAAACCCTTCTGCGACGGGGGAAGCGATGCTCTACATGATCCTGCTGATCCTGTTCCTGCTGTGCCTCGGGGTGGTGGCCTCGAGCTTTCTCGCCGGCTTTTCCGCCGCGGAGAAGCGCCCCGCCTTCTACCGGGACGAGCGGTTCCGGAAGCGCATGGAGTGGTTTCTCGCCCCCGTGATCGCCCTGCTGATCGGGCTCATCAACATCAGCCTCGACTACACGATGATCCTGGCGGGCCCCGCGGTTCTCGTCTCGGGGATCTTCCTGCGCCCTGTCTCGGAGGCCCTGATCGTGGAGCCGATCTTCCGTCTCTATTCGAAGGGAAAGGGGAATGGAAAAACACAAAACGGGTAAGACCCTCCACCGGCCGAGGAGAAAGACCGCGCAGCAGGCAGAGCCCGCAGCGAAACCGGAGCCGGTTTCGGGACGCGGACCGGAGCCTCACGAACTCCCCGTGCTGCTGCTCTACAACATCGACCCGGCCTGGGAACCGGCGGAGCAGGAGGAAGCCGTGACGGCGACGCAGGAACTCATCGACGCCCTGCGGCAGGTCGGCCACCCCGTCACCCCCGTCCAGGTCAACGATCCGGACCTGCGGAGACGGCTGGCCACCTACGATCCCGGCCGGTTCGTCGTCCTGAACTGGTGCGAGGCCATCCCCGGCATCGACCACAGCGACGCGATGGCCGCCGAGGTTCTCGAGGAGATGGGTTTCGCCTACTCGGGCTCGCCGCCCGCGGTCCTGAAACTCAGCGGGGACAAGGAAAAGGTCAAAGACGTCCTGCGGCGCGCCGGCGTGCCGACGCCGGAGGGCCGTGTCTGCGCGGCCGCCGCGGACGCCACGTGGGAGCGCTTCCCCGCAATCGTGAAGCCCCTACGGGAGCACTGCAGCATCGGGATCGCGCCCGAGTCCGTCGTCGTGGAACGGACGGCCCTGCGGGAGCGCATCCGATTCGTGACGGAGACCTACCGGCAGCCGGCCCTGGTGGAGGAGTTCATCGACGGCCGCGAGTTCCGGGTGACCCTCTGGGGAAACGACGAGGTGGAGGTCCTGCCGCCCGTGGAGATGGAGTTCTCCG
>JAGPKU010000143.1 GCA_018053845.1 Syntrophobacterales bacterium | reverse complement strand
TCCCCGCTGTAGGGGTCGAAGGGCGAGCTCCGGAAGGGGTCGCTGTTGGCGAGAAAGACGAGGCTCAGCACGGCCACGGCGATGCCGGCGACGCGGCAGGGGCCCTTCCAGCGGATCAGGAGCGCCCCCACCGCCAGGGCCGCCAGGAGCGCCAAGATGCCCGGCAGGGCCAGGTTCATCCACCGCGTCGAGAAGCCGTTGTGGAGAACGGGCAGCGTCTCGTAGTCCTCGGGGGTGTCGAGGCCGACGGTGAGGATGCGCCGCTCGTGGTTCCAGGCGGTGAGATCCCCCGTGACGGGGTTGCCGGTCCAGTGGTAGAAGGGAGCTGTCTCCGTGCCCGGAAGGATGATCATGTCGGGGTACTTCTTCTCCGCCTCTCGGATCGCGTGCAGCCAGGAAGAGGCGCCCCAGCGGTTGATCGAGCCCCGCTCCTCGCGCTTCTTCAGGAGGTTGCGCAGCGGGGGCAGTCCGTATTCCAGGGCCATCCGGTCATGGTCGTTGATGACGACGACGGAGAATCCCCGCTCCTTCGCCATCCGGACGAGGGTCTCCACGTCGTAGGCGCCGTCGCTGAAGTTCGAGCGCAGGTCGATGAGGCCCAGGGCCGGCGGAACGTCCGGCCGCGCGGCCGGCTGCTCGTCCGCCTTCGAGCCGGCCGCAGGGGCGGGCAGGGCCGCAAGGGCAGCCGACAGGACGATCGAGCAGATCAGCGCAAAAGTGTCTTTCTTCAGACCCATGTCCCGTCCCCCGGTGAGGGTTTTCCTCCTTCGCCCCTGAATGAGCAAAACCCTTGCCAGATTGATGTCTTGAGCCGAAAAAAAAGATGAGGATCTCAGGGGTGCTGAAGGATGCCTCGCGGCCCTCACCGGTCGGCGAGGCAGCGCGCCGGGGCCTCGAGTCCCGCCGGGCGCGGGGCGAATTCGGCATAGAGGGACTCGATCTTCCGGACCATGGCCGCGGCGCCGTAGGCGGCGGCTGTCCCGGCGGCCTTCGCGGCCATGCGGCGGGCCGTCTCCGGGTTTTCCAGGTAAAAGAGGATCCGGTCGGCCAGCTCGCCCGGGTCCGAGGGCGGAACGAGGAATCCGTTGACCCCGTCGTCGACGAGGTCGATCATGCCGCCCACGCGGCTCGCGACGACGGGCTTTTCGAGCGCCATGGCCTCGACGAGAGCCTTGCCCATCCCCTCGTTGATCGACGGAAAGGCGAAGCAGTCCAGGGCGCTCATCATCCGGGCCGCGTCGGGACGCCACCCGGCAAAGCGGACGCGGGACTCGATCCCCAGCGCCGCGGCCTGCTCCTGCAGCGCTTCCAGCATCTCGCCCGCCCCCAGGAAGACGAACACACTTCGAGGGTGTCTCTCGATGACCGCCCTGGCGGCCTCCAGGAGAACCCCGGGCCCCTTGACGGCCGTGAGCCTCCCCACGGTGCCCACGGCGAACGCCCCTTCGGGGATGCCGAGCTCGCGTCGCGCCTCGCTGCGAGCGGCCTTCGCCGCCGCAAGGGGCGCCAGGTCGACGCCGCTGTGGATCGTGACGAACCGCTCCTCCGGCGCGATGCCGACGCGCAGGTGATCGAGCTTCTCCTGCTCCGTCAGCATGACGAGACGGTCGGTGACCAGGGCCGAGAGCTTCTCGAGGAGGATGAAGAAGCGGGTCCTGGCGGGCCCGAAGTAGCCCCAGAAAACGTGGCCGTGAGGCGTGTGGACGACGACGGGGACTCCCGCCAGCCGGGCCGCCCAGCGCCCGAGGATCCCCGCCTTGGAGGTGTGGGTGTGCACGATCCGGGGGCGCTCCCGGCAAAAGAGACGCCAGAGGGCGAACAGGGTGACCAGGTCGTTGACGGGGCTCACCCGCCGCACCAGTCCGGCGAGGGTCAAGATTTTGACCCCGCGGGCCCGCAGGCGGGCGAGGTTCTCCTCGACGCAGGCGCGCTCCTCCGGCCCCATGCCGGATTCCTCCGAGGCCCCGACGACCAGCTGGATGTCGTAGAGCGCCGGGTCGAGCCCCAGGCAGGTGAGGCAGGTGTTCTCGGCGGAGCCTCCCTTGTCGAAGCGCGTCAGGACGTGGATCACCCGGATCTTTCTCATAGACGGTCTTCCATGTATTTTCCGTGCCAGACCTGGAAGGCGATGAGGTTCCAGAGCTGCCACGAGGTGTCCCTGCGGCCCGCGCGGAAGTCCCCCACGATCCGCGCAACGGCCTGCGGATCGAAGATCCCCTGGCGGCGAATCCGGTCCGGCCCGAGCGTCTCGTCGATCAGCCCGCCCAGCTCGCCGCGCAGCCAGGCCGAGACGGGCATCTCGAAGCCCCACTTGGGGCGGTTGCGGAGCACGGGCGGCAACAGGTCCCTGAAGGTCTCCCGGAGGATGACCTTGCCCCGGCCGTTGCGCAGCTTCCGAGCCCCGCCGATGGAGAAGGCCAGCTCGCAGACCCGCCGGTCGAGAAACGGCACCCGGACCTCCAGGGAGTTGAGCATGCTCATGTGGTCGACCTTCCTGAGCATGTCGCCGGGCAGCGACTCCTTCACGTCGGCCCAGAGCATCCGGTTGACGGCGTCGTCGTCGCGCTCCCGGAGCCGCTCGCGGAGGATCTCCCCGCCCAGCGTGAAATCCACCCCGGGCCGCATCTGCAGGAGTTCCTCGCGGGCGCCGCGGTCGAAGATCTCGTTCCACGCGAGGAACCGCCGCTCGAAGGGCAGCCCCGCCCCCCGGAGGAATTTCTTGACCCGGCGGGCATAGTCGGTGAGCAGCGTCTGCCGGGAATCGGGCAGCAGCGCGGCCAGGGGCTCGATGAGGCCCCGGCGCATCATGCCGGGGATCAGCCGATAGAGCGAGGCCCAGCGCTCGCCCGCGTATATGCGGTAGCCGGCGAAGAGCTCGTCGCCCCCGTCGCCCGAAAGGGCCACCTTGACGCTTCTCGCCGTCTCGCGGGACACGATATAGGTGGGCAGCGCCGAGGAGTCGGCGAAGGGCTCGTCGAAGGATGCGAGGACCGCCGGGACGGCCCCGACGACGTCGCGGGCGGTCAGGGCGATCTCGCGGTGCTCGGTGCCGTGAAAGCGGGCCGCCTCGCGCGCATAGGGCCGCTCGTCGAAGAGCGGCATGTCTTCAAAGCCGATGGTGTAGGTCTGCACGGGCCGCGGGGAGTGCCTGGCCATGAGGCCCACGATGATGCTCGAGTCGATGCCGCCGCTCAGAAAGGCCCCCACGGGCACGTCGGCGACCATGTGGCGCCGCACGGCCTCATCGAGGGTCTCGAACAGCAGCGCCTTCTGCTCCTCGAGTCCCGCCTCGCCGCTTCTTGCCGGCCCTTCGCGGCCGATGGTCCAGTACGGATCCGTGCTCACCGTCCCGCCCCGGAAGCACAGGGTATGGCCCGGCGGAAGCTTGCGGATGCCCTGGAAGATGCTCCAGGGGGCGGGGATGTAGTTGAACGTGAGGTAGAGCCCGAGGGCCTGCCAGTCGAT
>JAGPKU010000055.1 GCA_018053845.1 Syntrophobacterales bacterium | reverse complement strand
CGATGCGGTCGCGGCTGCAGGTGCACCGGAAGGAGAGCCCCTTCTTCTCGAGGGTCTTGAAGGGGATCCCCTCGAAGATCATGCCCAGAAGATCCTCGGGCGTTTTCCCCTCCCGCAGGACATCCGTCACCGGGCGCAGCCGGCCGATGTTGCCGATGAGCCGATCGATCATCGCCTCTTCCGAGGGGGGCAGGGACTGGATGAGAAACCCGCCCGCCGCCGACACGCGCCCGTCGGACTCGACATAGACGCCCAGGCCCACGGCCGAGGGGATCTGCTCGGACTCGGCGAAGTAGTAGGCGATGTCCTCGGCGATCTCGCCCGTTCGCAGCTTCACGATGCCCTGGTAGGGGGCATCGAGCCCCACATCCTTGAAGACGGTCAGGTGCCCTTCCGTCCCCAGGACCCCGGCGACGTGCAGCTTTCCGTCCCTGAGGCGCACGTCGACGTCGGGCACGCCCACGAAGCCCCGCACGGTGCCTTCGCTGTCGGCCTCGACGAGGATCTTCTTCAACGGGCCGTTGCCCTCGAACTTGAGGCCCACGCGAAGCCCGGGCTTTTCGAGGGCCCCCATCAGAAGCCCGCCCGTCAGCGCCCGGCCGAGGGCCGCCGAGGCCGTCGGCGTCGTCCCGTGGAGACGGCAGGCGAGGCTCACCAGTTCCGTCGACCGGCAGGCCAGGCCGATGACATTCGCCTTGTCGCTCAGCACGCGGATGAGGTAATCGGACATCTCACGCTGCAATCGTTGACGTTCAGCAGCCGTGCCCCACGGGTTGCTGCGGCTCCCCTTCATACCACGGCGATCGAGGAAAAGAAAGGCATGGCCGCATAAGCGTACATCGGCGGGACGGGTTCAGGGAACCCTTTTCATTCCGGACGACATCGCCGCCGGGGGATCCTCTTGACTTCCCCTCCGGGTTTTCCTTAAATGATGCTGGACTGTCGGGGGCTTGCCCCATCGGGTATGCTTTCCGCGCCCGGCTGGGGCCGGGCGCGGGTATCGAAGGTTCGGGGCAGGAAAAGGAGGGACACCATGACCCGCCCGGCCGATTCGGATGTGCAGGAGATCCGGGCGGCCGTCCTGCGAAGGGCAGGCGGCCCGCTGCGGATCGAGACCCTCGAGATGGAAGGCCCGAGGGACGACGAGGTCCTGGTGCGCATCGTCGCCTCCGGCATCTGCCACACCGACATCCGCTACGTCGACGAGTGGTACGAGGCGGCGGAGGGCCCGAGGGTGCTGGGCCATGAGGGCGCAGGCATCGTGGAGAGGGTCGGCAGGGCGGTCCGGGGCGTCAGGCGGGGCGACCACGTCGTGCTGTCCTACCTGTCCTGCGGACGCTGTCGCCACTGCCGGAGCGGTCACCCGGCGGACTGCCCGTCGCTTGCGGAGCTGAACTTCGGGTTCCACCGACCGGACGGGAGCAACGCCCTGGAGCGAAGCGGCGTGGGCGGGCACTTCTTCGGACAGTCCTCGTTTGCCACGCACGCCCTGGCGACGGAGCGCAACCTCGTCAGGGTCCCGAAACCGATGCCCCTGGAAGTCCTCGCCCCGCTCGGCTGCGGGATGCAGACGGGCGCCGGAACGGTGATGAACTCGCTGGCGGTCCCGGCCGGGGCCGGCATCGCCGTCTTCGGCACGGGAGCCGTGGGCCTGGCGGCGGTCATGGCCGCGCGCATCAACGGGGCGCATCCGATCATCGGCGTCGACATCATCGCGGCACGGCTCAAGCTCGCCCTGGAACTCGGCGCCACCCACGTGATCAACGCCTGCCGCCAGGGCGTGACCGACGGCATCCGGGCCGTCACCGGGGGCGGCGTCGATTACGTCGTCGAAACGACGGGCGACGCGAGGCTCCACCGGCTCGCGACGGTGCTGCTCAACCCGGGGGGCACGGCGGCCTACGTGGCCGGGGCAAACGGCCGGCAGGCCCTGACGGAGGGCCGGAAGACCCTCTGCGTGGTCCAGGGGGATGCCGTCCCGCAGGTCTTCATCCCCAGGCTCATCGACCTGTACCGCAGGGGCCTGTTTCCCTTCGACCGCCTCGTGAGATTCTACGGCTTCGACCGGATCAACCGAGCCATCGACGATGCCCGGTGCGGCCGGACGATCAAGCCCGTTCTGCTTTTTGAGGAGGCTGAGGGATAGAGAAGCCCCGGGCAAAGGGGCCGGCCCGGCGCGCGGATGCTTTCCTCCGAACCCGCACGAGGGGCCTGCCCGGGTGACACAGCCGGAACGGACTGTGCTGTTCCGGCACGCTTTCTCAACTGCCCGATATCCCGTGAAGATCGGCGCCGCAGGTTCCGGCATGGGACGCAGGCCGCGATCCTTAGGCGCCGAACGCCCACCCGCAAATTCCCCATGGAATTGATTTCATTTCGGTTTCGGACGATCCGCGGCGGCGGCACGCCGTTTGCCCCCTGCCCTCGATCACAGCGGGAAGGCCGGACACGACGTCTTGGCCCTCAAACAGGGGAGGTGTCACGATGCGGCAGGAAGGTTCCTTGATCTACATGAGCGAGAGCATGCCTTTTCCCCGGCACTTCACGGCCTCCGATCTCCGGTCCATGGTCGGGGAAGAGCATTGCCCGGCCGGCGAGCTGATCGTGCTGGAAAAGGCGGGCGATGCGGTGACCGTGATCACGACCGAGGAGAACGCCTCCTGCGTCGGCAGGCTGAGCAGGGGGCTGCTGAAGGGCAAGAAGGTCTCCGTGAAAGTCGCGGATGAAGAGAACCTGCGGCGGCTGTTCTCTCGAATCTGTCGATTTTTCGGCTTGGACCCGGCGCGATGACAGAGAGGGAGGGCCGGTACCATGCGCTTCGAGCAGCTTTTTGTCATCCGGGATGAGATCCTGGGCGTCATCGACAGCGAGGATCTCAGGGGGGATCTGGCCCGCGAGATCGCCCGGATCATCTCACCCATCGACGACGGCGTGACGGCCGTCTCCATGCGGCGCGAAATCGCCGAGCTCATCGGCTTCATCGAGGAAGCGAAAATCCGGTTCCTCCGCGGCGAACTGCGCGCCATTGAGCTTTACCGGGAGGTGGGCTTCGGTCTCCATCAATTCAAGATGCGATACCGAAGCTTCGACTGCAGCGAAAACCGGGTGTTTCACTCCTATTTTTCCGCGTCCGCAGCCGGCAAGTGACGGCAGCCCCGGAAGGCCGCACGGGGGGCCTCCGGGCCCTGCGGGTTCTCACAGGACGGAAGACATCAGGACGAGCTGATAGCACACGACGACGCCGTAGAGCCCGACGGCCAGGGCGATGGCGGCCTTGGCCGCTCGAAACCCGCTCAGCAGACACAGGACGGTCGCGCAGAGGCCGATGACGGCGATCTTCCAGACGATGAAATGATCCCCGAAGGCGGCGAGGGCCCATGCCGCGACGGGATTCAGCTCCGTCCCCCCCCAATCGAGAATCAGGCGGGTGAACAGGGCATCGAGGATGTTGAGCAGGACGAGCCCCATCAGAGCGCCGAACAGCCAGGGGCTGTAGCGGTCGACGTAGCCCCCCCGATCCCTGTCCTCCCTGCGCCTGAACCCCTTTCTGCGGCCGCGGAACAGCGAATAGCGGCTCAGCATGGGGGTGGGCCGTCTGCGACGGTCCGGGCCGATCCTCTCCTGCATACCCGAGCGCTCCATCCTGGGGGCGAGTATAACCCGGGGCGGCGCGTTTTCCAATACGAGGATCGTCTGATTTTATTTTAGCGGACCCTGCAGGGTCACAGGGCTATCTATCGGGATCCATTTCGGAGGGGGATGGGCGGAGAGGGGGCGGGGCCTTTGCAGGCCCGGCCCCCTTCCCTTCCGATGCGGGTCAGGGCTTCCTCCGGGGACTACCGGAACGAGAGGCTCGTGTGGAGAATCCGCTCGTTCTGGACGCTGATGTGCCCCTCGAAGTCGGTCTTCGGCACGGTCACGGTGTAGGTGGCGGGCGTGTAGCGGGTCTTCCACACGATGACGGTGTACTTGCCGCCCGGCAGATTCGCCGTGAATCTTCCCTTGTCGTCCGTCACGGCCTTGGCGGCCACCTTGCCCCGGATGGTGTCCGCGCCGGAACCGCCGACGTCGAGTTGCAGGTCCTTGCCGACGATGACCTGCGCCCCTGCCAGGGGGACGTCCTTCGGCAGGGCCATCTGGCTTTCCTTCTTGCTCGTGGTGATGGTGCCGCTCAGGGTGGCTGCCAAGGCGCTGCCTGCGGCAAGCAGGACGAGAGACAAGGCGAGCCAGAAAACGATCGATTTGCGAGACATGAAAAACCTCCTGGTTGGATTGGGTGCTGCAACCTGCGGGACTCTGCATGCAAGCGGGATACCAGCGGGACGGATGGCTTCGCGATCATTCCGTTGGCCCCCACTGCGCGGCAGCCTGCAGGCCGGAATGTCTGCCCTGCCGGATGTCCTAAAAATTTTCTTTAAGTCCGGCCCCTTCCGTCCGAATAGAACACGTAGGGATGTCTCGGCCCGGATCCGAATCGGGGCGACGGGACATCTCGCGCAAACAGCCGGGGACCGATCAGGGCACCCCGTCCGAACCCACGTGGAGAACGTCGATTGAGACGGATGACGGATACCCTGAGCGGGCGGCAAGCGAATGTGGCCGGCGGCTTCAGCCTGATCGAGCTGATGCTCACGCTTTTCTTCTTCGCCATCGTGACGGCCATCGCCGTGCCCTCCTTCAGGGGCTACATCGGCAACACGAAGCTCAAGGCGGCCGCCCGGCAGATCGTGTCGGACATGGCCGAAACACAGCAGAAGGCAAGGGCTGAAAACGCCCAGTATCGGATCACGCTGAACCTGGACCCGGCCAACACATACATCGTGGAACGCCTGACGGCCCCGGTGCAGACGCAGATCCGGACCCTGGCCGAACACGGGAGCGGCATCCGGATCGCGGCAACCACGTTCACCGCCCGCGAGGTGAACTTTCAGCCCCGGGGGATCCTGAGCGAGGACAACCGGACCATCACGCTGCGAAACAGCCGCAACTCGACGGCCCTGATCACCGCAACCCTGGCAGGAAGGACCCATGTCCAGTTCACGATGCAGTGAAAGGGGGATCACGATCATCGAGGTCCTGATCACCCTGTTCCTTACGGCGGTGGGGATCATGGCCCTGCTGTCCATGCAGCCCATCTCGTGGCAGACGGCCGGCCGGTCGGATTTCATGGGACGGGCGGCGGGGATCCTCCAGAGCGAGCTGGAGAGAAACGAGGTCCGGATCATGAACCCGCTGCTGTCCGTGTCGACGGGCACGACGACCCGGACGGTCTATCCCAGCAATCTCACCGGCGGGACGACGCCGCAGAAGGGCGATGTCGCCTACACGGTGGCCACGACGATCTCGTCGCTGGGGTCGACGGCATGGCGGGTCGACGTGCGGGTGACCTGGCCCGGGAACAACCGGGGCATCGCCGAATCCATGACGGTGACCCGACAGGAGACGTTCCGGCAATGATGGGGAAGGGATGCGATGCCAGCAGGGGGTTTACGCTCGTCGAGTGCCTGGTCGCCGTCGCCGTGGGGTTGGCGATCCTCGGTGCCGTGTACGCCGCGGTCTGGTCGGGGCAGCGTTCCGCCACGGGCATCGACCGCAAGGTCACCACGGCCCAGGACGCCCGGGCGGCCCTGGAGCTGATGGCCATGGAGATCCGCATGGCCTCCTACAACCCGGCGTACGTGCCGAACCCCTGGACGGACATCGCCGGCTGCGGTGCGGGCGACGTGACCCGGCGGGGCATCCAGAACGCGGCCGCCGACACGATCCAGATCCAGATGGATCTCAACGGGAGCGGCTCCTGCGGGGATGCGGCCAACGAGATCATCGTCTATGCCCTGGACACGGCGAACCGTCGCCTCACGAGACAGACCTGGACCTGCTCGGGCGCGCCGGCGACGCCCGGCGCCCAGTCCTTCCTCGGGGCGACGGCGGGGGAGACGAGAACGGTGCGGGTCGTCAACGGGGAGGCGGGGGTTCCCCTGTTTCGTTTCTACAACAGCGCGGGCACCGACATCACGAGCAGCCTGCCCGGCGCGATCGGCCAGGTCCGGCGGATCGAGATCACCCTTGTCGTGGACAGCGAGGACATCGACCCCTCCCTAAGCGGGTCGCAGCGGCGCCGCATGATCTACACGACCAGCGTGGTCCCGCGGAACCACGGCATCCAATTCTGACGAGGCGATGACGGAATGAAGACAAGCCTGCGGGAAAACGGTTTCGCCCTCATCGCGGCCCTGCTGGCCAACCTGATCCTTCTGGCCGTGGGGATCCTGGCCGTCAACCTCTCGAGCGGGGACATCCGGGTGAGCATGCGCACCGTGGGCGACAAGAAGGCCTTGAATGCCGCCGAGACGGGAGTGCACGAGTTCACGCGACTCTTCGACCCCGCCACGGCATTCAGCGGGTCGGTGTTCCCCGTGAGCTTTCAGGCGCTCAGCGGGGGACAGGATTCAGCGACGCAGTACTCGATCGCCCAGCCGGCGGTGCCCACGACGGGCCCGGCGACCCTGCAGCTCAACGGGTACGCCATCGGGGGGGCGCAGATGTGGGGGCAGTCCCGTTACAGCGCCGCCGTGACGGGAAGGAACACGGCCTACAACACGAGCGTCACCATCGACGTGGAGGTCGGTTACGGGCCTGTCGAGATCTCCACCATGTCGAGATAGGAGAGCAGCATGACCCCGTGCAGACGAACAGCCGCAGCCCTGATCCTGATCGCCCTCGCCCTTGCGCCCTTGCAGGGCCACGGGGCCGACGAGACGGCCCTTTTCAACTCCACGCCGCCGGACGTCCTGATCATGCTCGACCTCTCGGGAAGCATGAAGCGCAACCCGGCGGGAATTTACCAGATATACGGGAACGAGGACTGCTCGATCGTCGACGGGACGGGCTGGACCGACTGCCGGCGCTACATCATCGCCAAGCGGGCCGTCTTCAACCTGCTCGACGACAACCGCGACGGCAAGATCGACGCGAGCGACGAGACGAGCCTCAACGTCCGCGTCGGGTACATTGCGTACTACGTGGATAACGACTTCTGGACCGAGGTGACGGGGATTCGGAGGGGGATCGGGACCCCCTTTGCCGACCTGTACTGCAATTCCAACAACAACGGCACGGCCTGCACGAAGACGAAGGAGGACTCGGTCTGCGACACCATGGCCGCGGCCGGCAAACCCTTGAGCTTCTACTGCGAGAAGATCTACACCAACACTCCCATGAACAATGCCCTGCAGGGCGCGAAGACCTACCTCGACGCGCACAAGGCCGCCGACCCGGCGAAGGACTGCCGGCAGAAGTTCGTGATCCTCATCTCCGACGGAGGAGACACGAATTCCTGCGACTACGGCGACGGCGCGGCCGTCACGCAGTACAAGCAGCGCCGGCTCTCCGTCCTGCGGGCCAAGGCCCTGAAGGACGCGGGCTACAAGGTCTTCGTCGTGGGCTTCGGCTCCAACATGCCGGCCCACGAGAAGTACACCCTCGAGTGGATGGCCTACCACGCGGGGACGGACAACCCCCTGGCGGCAAACACGGGCAACACATCGGCCCTGAACCTGGCAGCCTTCTCGCCGGATCCCTGTTCGGTCAACGAGACGCAGCTCACGGGGCAGTGCGACTGGAACGGGTACTGCTTCGCGGTCAACAACGATCCGGGCAATATTCCCCTCACGGGCTACGCCTTCATGGCCAACAACGGGGGGGAGTTGCAGACCGCCCTGAGGCAGGCGATGAACCTGATCCGCGAGTCGAGCCAGTCCTTCGCGACGGCCTCCATCGCCTCGGCGCGGGCCTCCGACGAGAACTACCTCTACGAGGCCTCTTTCCAGCCCGTGGGCACGGACCCCATGTGGACCGGGCACCTGACCAAGTACACCCTGAATGCCGACGGCACCGTGGGAGCGTCGCTCTGGGACGCGGGGAGCGTCCTCAAGGCCGCGACGGCGGCAAGCCGCAACATTTACACCTACAAGGGCTCGAGTTCACTTGCAGCCTTCACCACAGCCAACATCGCCCCGTCGGACCTCGGGGTGACGACGGCGGGCGAGCGCGACGACATCGTCGGCTACGTCCGGGGGGAGACTGCCTTCAACATCGAGAACTGGAAGCTGGGCGACATCTTCCGCTCCTCGCCGGTGACGGTGGGGACCCCGACCGCGTACTTCCGGGACAACTTCGACCCCAGGAACCCGACGGCCTACGACGATTTCCGGACAACCAACGCGAGGACGACGGCCAACGGCAAGCGCATCGTCGTGGCGGGCGCCAACGACGGCCAGCTCCACGCCTTCCGGACGAGCGACGGGGCCGAGGTCTGGAGCTTCATCCCGCCCAACTTCCTGCACAAGCTCAAGAATGTCGCCCACAAGGTCCACCCGACGGGCCTGTCGCACCAGTACTTCGTCGACGGCCCCATCTCGGTGGCCGAGGTGTGGCTTCCGACGACCCCACCCGGCAACCCCGGGGCCAAGCTCCTCTCGGAATGGAGGACCCTGCTGATCCTCGGCGAGGGGCGCGGCGCCATGAGCTATCTCTGGAGCTCTTCGAGCACCTGCACCACCGGGTTCGACAGCAACTACTCGGCGAGCTACCCCTATTACTGCGGCTACCACGCCCTGGACATCACAAACACGACCTCCGCGCCCACCTACCGGTGGCGCCTCAATCCCACGGCGGCCCAGGCGCCCTACCTGGGCGAGCCCTGGAGCAAGGTCTACATCGGTCGCGTGAAGATCAACGGCATCGAGCGGTGGGTCGGGTTCTTGGGGGGCGGCCACAACCTGTCCTCCTGCACGGGCACGGACTGCGACAAGCGGGGCAAGGGCTTCTTCGTGATCGACCTGGCCGACGGAAACATTCTATGGAGCTACACGCGCGCCAACGACTCCAACATGAATTACTCCGTACCGGGCTCGGCGGCCATGGTGGACACGGACAACGACGGCTACATCGACCGGGTCTACGTCGGCGACCTGGGCGGAACGATATGGCGCTTCGATTTCTGCTCCTACGCGAGCGGCGCCTCCTGCAACACGGCCAACTGGACGGGCAAGCGCCTCTTTGCGGGAACGGCGGGGGCCGTCTATGCGATCCCGTCGGTGGCGCGGGACGCCAGGGGGAATCTCTGGGTGTTCTGGGGCACGGGCGACAGGGTCGACGTGACGGGCACCACGGTCGCGAACAAATTCTACGCGGTCAAGGACGGCGACGCTGCAGCCCCCCGGGCGCTGGCCGACCTCGTCAACATCACCTCGTCGACCTACACGGACAGCGACACCCGGAAGGGCTGGTACGTCAACCTCACGGGCACCGGGGAGAAGGTGCTCGCCGACCCGGCGGTCTTTCACGGGGTGGTCTACTTCACCTCCTTCACGCCGGACTCGGCGGGGGCGAGCGCCTGCGGCTCGGGCGGGACGGGGAAGCTCTACGGGATCGACTTCGTCGGCGGCACGGGGATCCTGCCGGGCTCGGCCAAGAGCATGAGCCTCGGGGGAGGCGTCCCCTCGGCGCCGGTGATCTCCTACAACCCCAGCACGAAGGCGCCCGATCTGTTCGTGACGGCCAGCAGCGCGACGGGCGGGGTGCACTCCCGCCGGATCGGGATCAACCCGCCGTCCATGACGACCCGGGCCAACGTCCTGCTCTGGCGCGATCGGCGGATCCAGTAGCCGCCTCTCGGCCGCCGGGGCGCAGGCCATGCGACGGCTCGCGACGGCAAGGGGGCCTGCCGACACGCAGCCTCGTCGCCCATCGCCCTGCCCTCCCGCCGCGGTTGCGGGAGTGCGTCCTCTCTTCCCTCTTCCCCCCGCGAAACGTCCGACCTTCTGCCGCGGGACGGATGGCATCGGTCCTGCAAGGAAGGCGACGTGCATGGAATCTCCCCGACCCGGAGGACACGCGATGATCGCTTTGAAGGCACGACGCCTCGCACCGCTCGCCCTGGCTGCCCTGATGATTTCCGGCGGAGCCGCAGAGGCCCAGAGGATCGATGACCTTGCCCGAGCGGGCAGGGTCGAGGCCGCCGCCTGCCGGCACAGGCTGGCCCAGATGCGCGACATGGCGCAGTATTATGACCGCATGGCGGCCGACCTGCCCGGCATGGAGCGGCAGGCCGCAGAGCTGCAGGCGCAGCTCGGCGCCCTGATCCCGCAGATCCGGGAGGCCTCGAGCCGTCTCGCTTCGCTCGGGCGGGAGCAGGAGGCCCTGAGCGATGAACTGCCGAAGGCACAGAAGGATTGCCGGGAGGCCTGGTTCCCCTCGATGTCCGGAGCCTGCAGCCGAGCGGAGCAGATCGCCCGGAGGCTCGACGGGGAGGTCAACCCCGAGCTCGGGCGGCTCAGGGCCGCCCTGCCGCCCCTCGAGAGCGAGCGGCAGAGGGTCGAGGCCACCCTTTCGGTGCTGCAGATGAACCTGCAGTCCCGACGGAACTATGTCGCCCGTCAAACCCGGCCCACGGAGGAACAGATCGCGGAGCAGGATGGCCGCTGCCGGACCCTGGAGGTCTCGATGGCCCGCGAACCGGCGCCGGCGGCCCTGGAGATTTCCGCCTCGGCCCCGGAGGCGCTCGCAGGCGAAGAGATCACGCTCCGCGCCCGGATCGCGTCCCCCGTGCCCGGGGCGCGCTACGGGTTTGTGTGGAGCCTCAACGGAAAAGTCTTCGGCGACAACGGGGATTCGGTGAAGACGGCGATCCCCGGCGAAGGGATCAACACCGTCCGTGTCGTGGCCTGGTTGTGGACGGGGGGGCAGTGGGTCAGGGCCGCCGAGGCCTCCCGCGCCATCGCGGGAAAAGCCCGCGTGCAGCAGAGCGTCACCATCTCCGGGCCGTCGACCATGGCGATCCGCGACGGGGCGGCGAGAGGAACCTTCGAAGCGAGGATCACCCCCGAGGTCTCGGGCCAGACGTGCGGGTTCACCTGGGGCGCCGTGGGTGACCCGCAGGGGCCCGTGACGTTCAGCAACCAGTCGGCTTCGCAGAGCCTGACGGTCACGGCGCCGGGCCGCTACACCGTCCTGGTGCATGCCTGGAAGCTGGTCAACGGCCAGTGGGTCCTCGTTGGGAAGGCTGCACACCCGTTCATGGTCCAGTGAGCTTCGGAGGCGGCCGAAACGCACCGAACGATTTTCCGTCTGGACCGCAGCGGGGCCCTGCCCTATAATCGTCTCAGCCGACATCTCCCGCTTGCCGACCACCCTTCCGCGGCTGAAGAGGACGGACGATGAACGCCCAAGCCGTTCACTCTACACGTGATGCCCGTCGCAGGTGGATCTGGGTCGTGGTCTTCGCGATCGCCTTCGCCTACGTCGAAAGCGCCGTCGTCGTTTACCTGCGCAAGATCGACTTCGACGGCCCCTTCGACTTTCCCATCGCCACCCTCTGGAAAGACGGCCGCCGCGTCCTGGATCCGCTCATCCCCGTCGAGATGGGGCGCGAGGCGGCGACGCTCGTCATGCTCGCCGCCGCGGGGATCCTGGCGGGCCGCAGCGGCCTGCAGCGCTTCTGCTTCTTCATGATCGCCTTCGGCGTCTGGGACCTCTTTTACTACCTGTGGCTCAATGTCATCCTCGGCTGGCCCCAGAGCCTCATGACGTGGGATCTGCTCTTCTATATCCCCCTGCCCTGGGTGGGGCCCGTGATCGCGCCGGTGCTCATCGCGGCGACGATGACGGCGGCGGGCACGGCCCTGATCTTCCTCGAGGACAGGGGGTACCGGATCCGCTGGCGATGGGTCGACTGGGTCGTCGAGCTGGGCTGCGCCGCGGTGCTGATCGTCTCCTTTTGCCGGGACTGGAGAAACATCCTGCGCGTGCCCGACGGCACGGCGCACAGCGGCATCCCCAATCCCTTCGCCTGGAGGCTCTTTCTGCCGGCCTACCTCGTTGCGGTGCTGTATTTCGCGGTGCGCCTCAGGCAGGTGATGGCCGCGGGGACGGAGGGGGGGAGCGGGCCATGACCGACGGGCGGACGACGCAGAACCCCTGCCTGCGCTGCGGGGCCTGCTGCACGGTCTTCCGGGCGTCCTTCTACTGGGCCGAGGCGGACGACGCGACCCGCGGAGGGGTGCCCGCAGCCCTGACCGCGAGGGCGGGCGCCCTGCGCAGGGCCATGCGCCGAAGGCCCGACGGCCGCTGCGTGGCGCTTCGCGGGAAGCCGGGCCGCCGCGTCTTTTGCAGCATCTACGAGCGCCGGCCCTCCGTGTGCCGCAGCTTCGAGCCGCACTGGCAGGCGGGAGGCGAGGGGTCTCGATGCCTCGAGGCGAGGCGGCGCCTGGGACTGCCGCCGTTGCAGCAAAGGGATATCATCGCGTCATGCTGAGCAAAGGAGGAGAAGGGCATGAGGGAGAGGACGATCATCACCGCCGCCGTCACCGGGAGCATCCATACGCCGACCATGTCGCCTTATCTGCCCGTCACCCCGCGGCAGATCGCCGACGATGCGGTGGCCGCCTGCAATGCAGGCGCAGCCGTCGTGCACGTCCACGGGCGCAACCCCGAGACAGGGCAGCCGTCGCCGGATCTCGAGCTCATGGGGCAGATCGTACGCGGGATCAAGGCCCGGTGCAATGCCGTGATCTGCATCACCACCGGCGGAGGCCTCGGCATGGCGGTGGAGCAGCGCGTGGCCCCCGTAACGCTGTACCGGCCCGAGATGGCCTCCCTGAACGGCGGTTCCATGAATTTCGCCCTCTTCCCCGCACTGGACAAGTACAAGGAGTTCAAGCATGATTGGGAACCCCGGTACCTCGCCATGACGGAAGATCTCATCTTCCCCAACACCTTCAAGTCCATCCGGGAGTTCTGCCGGATTTTCCTCCTCAACGAGACGAAACCCGAGTTTGAGATCTACGACGCCGGCATGGTGAACAACCTGGCCGTCATGATCCAGCGCGGGCACATCAAGCGGCCCGTATACCTTCAATTCGTCATGGGTGTCCTCGGCGGCATCACGCCGAGCCCGGAAAACCTGATGTTCCTGCTCGACTACGCCCGGAGGCTCATCGGCGAGTTCGAGTTCTCCGTCTGCGTCGCGGGAAGGGCCCAGTTCCCCATCTGCACCCAGTCGGTTCTCTTGGGCGGCCACTGCCGCGTGGGCCTCGAGGACAATCTCTACCTCGAGAAGGGTGTTCTCGCAAAGAGCAGCGCCGAGCAGGTCGCCAAGATCATCCGCATCGCCCGTGAGCTGGGGATTGAACCGGCGACCCCGGATGAAGCACGACAGATCCTCGGCCTGAAAGGATTGGACGCCGTGAATTTCTAACCGGCTGCTCCCGGAATCATCTGAGACGCCTTGCCCGTATCCTCTCTCCTGGGGACCCGATTCCGATCGGGTCCCTTTTTTCTTCCCGGGTTCGGGTCAATTCCCGTTTCATCCGTTGCATTTTTATGGTATACGGCCATTGGGTCTGGAGGGGGGCCTAATAACATCCAGGAGGCAGTGGTGCCATGCCCGAGGATCCCGAAATCCGATTGATGGACGCGGAGGAGGAGGTCTATTCGCCGGACCGAAAGCCGTCGGGACCGGACAAAAAGAAAATCGGCGTGATCGCCGCAGTCGGGGCCGCGGTGCTCACCGTTCTCGGGGGCATCTACCTGATGCTCGGGAGCGGCGGGGTTTCCAAGGAGGAGGCCCGGCTCATGCAGACGAAGATCTCCGCGATGGAGCAGAAGATCTTGGCGTTGGAGAAGCAGCAAGCGGCCCTGCAGGCAAGGCTCCCCGCCGAGGGGGCCGAGGCGGCGCTGACCGGAAAGATCGACGCGCTCGCGCAGCGCGTCGAGGCCCTGGAGAAGAGGCCCGTCGCCGCGGCCGCGGAGAAGCCGAAACCCGCCGCCAAGGACAAAAAGGAAAAGGCTGCCGCATCCTCCGGGAAGAAAACCCACACGGTCCAGAAGGGGGAAACCGTCTACGGCATCAGCAAGAAATACGGCTTGAAGCCCGAAGAGCTGCGCAAGCTCAACAACCTCGGCGAGAATGACCCGGTCAAGCCCGGGCAGAGGCTCGTGGTCTCCAAGTAGCAACCGATCCATCCGCACGGGTCATCCCCGCGCAGGCGGGAATCGACAAAAAAAACAGATGCCCGATCAAGCCCGAACAGGGCCATGACAGAAAGGCCCGGCCACGACGGTCTCGCCGATCATCAGGGTCTTCAGATCGGCGAACCGCACGGCCCGCAGCGGTTTCGCCGGATCGATCCGGATCAGGGCAAGGTCGTCGAGGGTGTTGACCCGGACGACCTTCGCTTCGGCCACGGTGCCGTCGCGCAGCACGGCGTAGATGGTCGTTGCCCGGTGAACCACGTGGGCGTTGGTGACGATAAGGCCCTCCTTGCCGACGATGACGCCCGAACCCACGCTCTTGAGCTTCACCGTCCCCCCGGAGTAGTCCTCGCCGAAGTACTGTTTGAAGAACCGGTCCTGCCGCTCACCGTACTGCCCCCGGCGGGGTGCTCCTTGAGATCGACGAGGCTCTCCGTGCGGATGTTCACGACCGATGCCGCATTGTCGCGGACGACCTGAACGACGTCAGTTTCCCGAAGACTCGAAACAGGCCCGTCACAGCCGGCGAAGGCAAGACACAAGAGCAGGACGCTGACGCATATTCTTCCCCGGCCCATGGAGTGCCCCCTGTCGAGTTTTTCTGCACCATACGTCATTGCGCGGTCGATTACAGGCGACGGCCCGAAAGAGCGCAGGCAGGGCAACGGGCCTTTTCTTTCTCATTCCTTGCGGAGGGCCCGGGGCCCGCAGAAACCGGGAGATCGAAAAAACAGCGATCTTCGGGCCGGGGTGGGGTAGACCGGGGCTGCGCCCGATCTCCGGCGGCAGGCGCCGCGGCGACGGACCGATGAAAGCCGGGCATGAACGGGAGGGACTGCCGATGAACGAAAAAAAGATCACCGTGGAGCGCAGGGGCCACGTGCTCTGCATGGGGCTCAACCGGCCCGACAAGATGAACGCCTTCGACGTGGAGATGTTTCTGGAGCTGGCAGCGGCCATGGGAGATCTCGACCGCGACGGGGAGCTTCGCTGCGGACTGCTCTTCGCCCACGGCAGCCACTTCACGGCGGGCCTCGACCTGCCGCAGTGGGCGCCCTACTTCGGCGAGGCGAGATTCCCCGACCTGCCCGCGGAGGCCTGCGACCCCTTCGGGCTCATCGAGGGCAGACAGGTCGGAAAGCCCATGGTCATGGCCGTCCAGGGGATCTGCTACACCATCGGCCTCGAGCTGATGCTGGCCATGGACATCCGGGTGGCGGCAACGGATACGCGATTCGGACAGATCGAGGTCAAGCGGGGCATCTACCCCGTCGGGGGCGCCACGGTGCGCCTGCACCGCGAGATCGGATGGGGCAACGCCATGCGCTACCTGCTCACGGCCGACGAGATCCCTGCCGCCGAGGCGATGCGCCTGGGTCTCGTTCAG
The DNA here is from genome assembly GCA_018053845.1 of Syntrophobacterales bacterium. GTDB lineage: Bacteria > Desulfobacterota > Syntrophia > Syntrophales > UBA2192 > UBA2192. The sequence goes on along the minus strand of JAGPKU010000055.1, from coordinate 50 downwards.
GAGCTGGCCGAGCCGGGCAGGCAGGTCGACCGGGCCCTGGAAATCGCGGA
>JAGPKU010000054.1 GCA_018053845.1 Syntrophobacterales bacterium | reverse complement strand
CAGCAGCTGCCGCCCGACATCGAGAGCGCCGAGGAGTTCCTCATCCCCAAGCTCACGACACCCAACTCCCAGCGCCTGTTCTACATCGCCACGGCCATCCAGTGCGGCATGCCCGTCGAGGACATCGCCCGACATACCTGCATCGACCCTTGGTTCCTGCACCACCTGAAGGAAATCGTCGACGCCGAGAACGCCTTCCGCGTCCTTTCGCCCTCGGCCGAGGCGCTGCGCGAGGCCAAGGCGCTCGGGTTCTCGGACCGCTACCTGGCGCAGATCTGGAACCGGACGGAGCGGGAGATCCGCGACCTCAGGGACAGGGCGAAGGTGACTCCCGTCTACAAGCTCGTCGACACCTGCGCCGCCGAGTTCGAGGCCTTCACGCCCTACTACTACTCCACCTACGAGACCGAGGACGAGTCGAGGCCCTCGGACCGGAAGAAGGTCGTCATCCTGGGCGGCGGCCCCAACCGGATCGGCCAGGGCATCGAGTTCGACTACTGCTGCGTCCACGCCTCCTTCGCCCTGCGCGAGGAGGGCTACGAGAGCATCATGGTGAACTCCAACCCCGAGACCGTCTCGACGGACTACGACACCTCCGACAAGCTCTACTTCGAGCCCCTGACCCTGGAGGACGTCCTGCACATCGTCCGGACGGAGAAGCCCGTCGGCGTGATCGTCCAGTTCGGCGGCCAGACGCCCCTGAATCTGGCCCGCGGGCTGGCCGAGGCGGGCGTGCCCATCCTGGGCACCTCCTCGGAGGCCATTGACCGCGCCGAGGACCGTGAGCGCTTCGGCGACATCGTCCGCAGGCTCAAGCTCAACCAGCCCGACCACGACACGGTGACGGACGTCGAGGCGGCCCTGCAGGCGGCCGAGCGGATCGGCTACCCCGTGCTCGTCCGGCCCTCCTACGTCCTGGGCGGCCGGGCCATGGAGATCGTCTACGACGCGGCCGCCCTGCGGCAGTACATGGAGCGGGCCCTGCTGATCTCGCCCGAGCACCCCATCCTCATCGACAAGTTCCTCGAGGACGCCGTGGAGCTCGACGTGGACGCCGTCAGCGACGGCAAGGACACCGTCATCGGCGGGATCATGGAGCACATCGAGGAGGCGGGCATCCACTCGGGCGACAGCGCCTGCGTGCTGCCCCCGTTCTCCTTCTCCGCGGAGCTGCTGAAGACCATCGAGAAGCAGACGCGGATGCTGGCCCGCGAGCTCGGCGTCGTGGGCCTCATGAACATCCAGTACGCCGTCAAGGACGGCGTCCTGTACTGCCTCGAGGTCAACCCGCGGGCGAGCCGCACGGTCCCCTTCGTGTCGAAGGCCATCGGCGTCCCCCTGGCGAAGCTCGCCACGAAAGTCATGCTGGGCAAATCCCTCAGGGAGCTCGGGTTCACGAAGAAGATCGTGCCGAAGCACATCGCCGTGAAGGAATCCGTCTTCCCCTTCAACCGCTTCCCCAACGCCGACATCATCCTGGGGCCCGAGATGAAGTCCACCGGCGAGGTCATGGGCATCGACCTCTCCTTCGGGATCGCCTTCGCCAAGTCCCAGATGGCCGCCGGCTTCGACCTGCCCCGGGCGGGGACCGTCTTCATCAGCGTCCACGACATCCACAAGGAGAAGATGGTCCCCATCGCACGGGATCTCAGGGACATGGGGTTCCGGCTCCTTGCCACGCGGGGGACGGCCGCCTATCTCAAGGCTGCGGGGATCGACTCCGAGGCGATCTGCAAGGTGAGCGAGGGCCGCCCCCACGTCGTCGACTTCATCAAGAACGGGGACATCCATCTCGTCATCAACACCGGTATCGGCCGCCGGTCGTCGCAGGACGCCTACCACATCCGCCGCGGGGCCATCACGTACAACGTCCCCTACACGACGACCGTCGCCGGGGCGAGGGCCGTGAGCGAGGCCATCGCGGCCCTCCGGAAAGAGCAGTGGCAGGTCCGGCCGCTGCAGGAGTACTACGATCAAGGCAGGGCATCAGGCGCCAGGCATCAGGCATCGGGCAATGACAAGAAGAAGGCGGCAGGCGGCGGGAAAAAGAAGCCGCAAGCCTCAGGGCGTAAGGCAAAAGGCAAACGGTAACGAGGAACGGATGCATGGTTGACGAGCCCTTTGGTGAAGGAAGGCCCCGGGAGGAGTGCGGCATCGTTGCCGTGCACGGCCACGAGCAGGCGGCAAGGCTCGCCTACTTCGGGCTCTTCGCGCTGCAGCACCGCGGCCAGGAGAGCGCCGGCATCACCACGGCCGACGGCAAGACGGTCCACGAGCACAAGGGGATGGGCCTGGTCTCGGAAGTCGTGCACGAAAGCACGTTGCAGAAGCTCCGCGGCCACATGGCCATCGGCCATGTCCGCTACTCCACGACGGGCTCGTCCACCCTTTCCAACGCGCAGCCGTTCCTGGTGCACCACGCCGGCGAGCCCTACGCCCTGGGGCACAACGGCAATTTCATCAACGCCCGGCAGATCCGATCCCAGCTCGAAAAGCAGGGCTCCATCTTCCAGTCCACCATGGACAGCGAGATCGTCGTGCACCTCATGGCGCACCACCTCCGCAGCGGGTTCGAGGACGCGCTCGTCAAGGCCCTCGGCCGTGTGAAAGGAGCCTACTGCCTCGTGATGCTCACGAAGGACAAGGTGATCGCCGCCCGCGACCCAAGGGGCTTCAGGCCCCTGTCGATCGGCAGGCTCGGCGAGGCCACCGTCGTCGCCTCGGAGACCTGCGCCTTCGACCTGCTCGGCGCCGCCTACGTGCGCGATGTCGAACCCGGGGAAATCGTCATCATCGACAACACGGGGATGCGGAGCCTCAAGCCCTTTCGCAAGGTCCGGCCCGCACACTGCATCTTCGAGCTGGTGTACTTCGCCCGTCCCGACAGCCACATCTTCGGCCAGAACGTCTACCTCTGCCGCAAGCGTTTCGGCCGACAGATGGCCCGCGAGTACCGGCCCGACGTGGACCTGGTCATGCCCTTCCCCGACTCGGGCAACTACGCGGCCCTGGGCTACGCCGAGGAAAGCGGGCTGCCCTTCGAGATGGGCATGATCCGCAACCACTACGTGGGCCGGACGTTCATCCAGCCCTCGCAGGCGATCCGCGACTTCGGGGTGCGCGTGAAGCTCAACCCCGTCAAGCCCCTGCTCCAGGGGAAGCGTGTCCTCATCGTCGAGGACTCCATCATCCGGGGGACGACCAGCCGCAACCGCATCCGCAACCTCCGCCAGATCGGCGTGAAGGAAATCCACATGGCCATCAGCTGCCCCCCGACACGATACCCCTGTCCGTACGGCATCGACTTCTCCTCGAAGGGCGAGCTCATCGCGGCCGAGAAGGGCTCCGTCGACGCCATCGGCCGCTTCCTCGGTCTCGATTCCCTCTATTACCTCAGCATCAAGGGCATGGTGGAGGCCACCCGGATGGACCCCCGGAGCTTCTGCCTGGCCTGCTATTCCGGCAAATACCCCATCCCCATCGACGAAGAGCTCGACAAGTTCTGCATGGAGGATCGTTCGAGCTGCGAGCCTCAGCAGGACGACCTCCCCTTCATTTCGTGATCGTCAGGCCACCGGCCCTGCCATGCTGGATCTCTTGCGCTCGGCTTCAAGCCCCGGGAACGCGAAGTTCGGGAGAGCAGAGATGCGCCTTGCGCCCGGCCCCCTTCCGACCTGCCGGTTATTCTGACTGATTTCATCGATTCAATCACCGGAATGTAGTCTTTTCAATCTGACTATACATTTTTGTTCATTCAACGCTTGATCATACAATACTGTATAGGATATTTTTGCCCACACATATCTATCATGCTGATATATTTGGATATTTACGATTGCTGAGGATTTGCATTCCCGTGGTCATCTCGCTTTGAGGGGGAAGGGAAATCGTGGCTCCACAGATCAACACGGGCGACACCGCCTGGATTCTCGTTTCCTGCGCACTGGTCCTCATGATGACCCCCGGCCTCGCGTTTTTTTACGGAGGCATGGTCCGCAGGAAAAACGTCCTCTCCACGCTGACCCTGAGCTACATCTTCTTGGCCCTCATCGGCGTACAGTGGGTGGCCTACGGGTACTCGCTCTCCTTCGGCAGCTCGATCAACGGCATCATCGGCGGCCTGAACTTCGTCGGCTTTCAGGGCGTCGATGCCGCGCCCAACCCGGACTACGCCAAGACGATCCCCCAGGGCCTCTTTGCGGCCTTCCAGATGATGTTTGCCGTCATCACGCCCGCCCTGATCACGGGCGCCTTCGTGGAGCGCGTGCGATTCAAGAGCTTTCTGCTCTTCAGCCTGCTCTGGGCCACGCTGGTATACGATCCCCTCTGCCACTGGGTCTGGGGACAGGGGGGGTGGCTGAAGAACCTGGGTGTCCTCGATTTCGCCGGCGGCACGGTGGTGCACATCGCGGCCGGCTTCTCTGCCCTGGCTTTTGCGCTGGTCATCGGGCCGCGCAAGGGATTCGGGACCGCCCCGATGGAGCCGAACAACATCCCCCTGACCGTCCTGGGAACGGGACTGTTGTGGGTGGGCTGGTTCGGTTTCAATGCGGGCTCCGCCCTGGCTGCAAACGGCGTGGCGGTGAATGCCCTGCTGACGACCAACACCTCCGCGGCCACGGCGGGCCTGGTGTGGATGGTGCTCTCCTGGCTGGACGGAAGGCCCAGCACCCTGGGGATCGCCACGGGGATGGTCGTCGGCCTGGCCGCGGTCAGCCCGGCCTCGGGGTTCATCACCCCGCTGGCCTCCATGCTGGTCGGGGCCGTGGCGGCGCCGCTGTCCTATTGCGCGATCCGTTTCCGGGACCGCAGAACGCTCGACGAGTCGCTTGACGTGTGGGCCTGCCACGGGATCTCCAGCACCTGGGGTATGATTGCCGCGGGGCTCTTCGCCACCGTGTCCGTCAACGGCGACGGCGCCAACGGCCTCTTCTTCGGCAACGCCGGGCAGATCGGCGTCCAGCTTCTGGCCATCGCCGTCACCATGGTTTTTTCATTCACCGTGACCTATGTCCTTGCCAGGGCGCTCCACGCGAGCATCGGCCTGCGGGTCAAGCCCATGGAGGAGGAAGTCGGCCTGGACATCAGCTCCCACGGGGAGAGATCCTATTCGTAGAGCCGGGCGGCCGAGAACTTCCATCACCCTTCATCCGCTTGCACCCAATGGGGAGGAGAACATGCTGAAGAAAGTCGAAGCCATCATTCGTGAAGACAAGGTCAACGACGTCGTGGATGCCCTCAAGGCGATCGGCATCATGGGCCTCAACACCTTCGAGGTCCGGGGCCACGGCCGCCAGGGCGGCATTCAGCTCGTGGGCCGTGCGGGAACCTACCAGGTGAACATGCTGCCCAAGATCCAGGTCAACATCGTGCTGAGCGACAGAAACCTCGAACCCGCCATCGAGGCGATCCTCCAATCGGCCTACACGGGAGAGCCGGGCGATGGTCTCATTTTCGTCACGCCCGTCGAGGAGGTGATCCGCATACGGACGCGCGAGCGAGGACAGGACGCCATGATGTACCCCGGCGACATCGACCAAAGGAAGAAGCGCGGCACGGGCTGAAGGCCCGATCGCACGCCGGAACCGGACTAGCAGGCAGGGCGGCTGTTGCCCTGCCTCTTTTTTTGTCCCGCGCAGCGCAGGGGAGCGTCCGCCCCCGGCTCCCGGCCCCCCCGAACGGCACGGCCCGTGATGCCCGAACGTACCGCGGCCCACATCATCCATGTTCGTTCTCATCGCAATTTTATTCACATATTCGTCACTATTTGAAATATAGTATACATATATGTGTTATTCTATGACGTCTCGCAATGGCCGACATATACATATATTGAGTTATTTCAATGACTTGTCATCATTCAAGGCGCCTGGCACTCAACTTGCCTTATCCACGGGCAGCACCAATGCAATCTCTTTCAGGAGGTAACGAACATGAACTCGGGTGACACGGCTTGGGTGCTCATCTCCTCGGCACTCGTTCTTCTCATGACCCTGCCCGGCCTGGCATTCTTCTACGGCGGCCTGGTGAGGAGAAAAAACGTCCTTTCCATCCTGATGCAGTGCCTGATCATCCTCTGCGTCATCACGCTTCAGTGGGTGCTCTACGGCTACTCGCTGACCTTCAGCCCCGATGCCTTCAAGGGGATCATCGGCGGGCTCGACTGGGCGGGCCTCCGGAACGTGGGGGGGCAGCCGAACGCCGATTACGCGGCCACGATCCCGCACTACGCCTTCATGATCTTCCAGTGCATGTTCGCCGTAATCACGCCGGCGCTGATCATCGGGACCTACGCCGAGCGGATCAAGTTCTCCGCCTTCCTGGCCTTCACCGTTCTCTGGGCCACCTTCGTCTACAACCCCCTCGGGCACTGGGTCTGGGGGACGGGCGGATGGCTCCGCGAGCTCGGCGCCCTCGATTTCGCCGGCGGGATCGTCGTGCACACCAGCTCCGGCATCTCGGCCCTGGTGCTCGCCTTGCTGATCGGCCGCAGGATCGGCTACGACAGGAGGACCTTCACCCCCCACAACCTGCCCTTTACGGTCCTGGGAGGCGCCCTGCTGTGGTTCGGCTGGTTCGGCTTCAACGCGGGCAGCGCCCTGGCGGCCAACGACCTCGCCGCGAACGCCTTCGTGACCACCACGGTGGCCACCTCCGCCGCGGGACTGACCTGGGCCGTCATCGAATGGATCCAGCACAAGGCCCCGACCGCCCTGGGCGCGGTGTCGGGCGCCGTGGCGGGCCTCGTCGCGATCACGCCGGCCTGCGGGTTCGTCAACCCCATGAACGCGATCTTCATCGGCATGATCGCAAGCGGCCTGTGCTATGTCGCCATCGCAAAGGTCAAATCCTTCTTCAAGTATGACGATTCGCTCGACGTCTTCGGGATCCACGGCGTGGGCGGGATCTGGGGAACGCTGGCGACGGGCCTCTTCGCGGAGAAGGCGGTCAACGAGGCCGGCGCCGACGGGCTTCTCTTCGGCAACCCCGGGCTGTTCTTGACCCAGTGCATGCTCGTGGCGGTGACGATCGCCTTCGCGGCGGCCATGACCTGGGCTCTCTTCAAGCTCGTCGACGTCCTGCTGTGTGTCCGCGTGGCAAAGACCGAGGAAATCGTAGGGCTCGACCTCACCCAGCACAGCGAGTCGGCCTACACCCTGGTCGACTAGGAGGGACGAACCATGAAATACATCATCGCCATCATCAAACCGCACAAGCTCGACGACGTGATGAAAGCGCTCGAGGAGATCAACGTGAACCTGATGACCGTTTCCAACGTCCTCGGCAGGGGCCGGCAGATGGGCGTCACGGAGGTCTACCGGGGCGCGAAGGAAGCGGGGAGCCTTCTCAAGAAGGTCAAGCTCGAGATCGCCGTCAACGAGGATTTCGTGGAGCCCACCATCCAGGCCATCAGCAAGAGCGCCCGCACCGGCGAGATCGGCGACGGCAAGATCTTCGTCCTGGATCTGCCGGACGTCATCCGGATCCGGACCGCGGAGCGGGGAAGCCAGGCGATCGGATAGGAGACCGGCATCCGGGGACGGGAATCCCATCCCGTCCCCGGGGCCCGTTGTCCCATCGCCGGTCCGGCGGGTTGATCATGAAACAGGAAAAAGCGGAGACATCGGCCGTCAATCTCAAAGCGCGCGTGGAGGCCTATGAGCGGGTCCCGGTCGTCGAGGCGCTCCGGCGCACAAAGGGCAATCAGAGCCGCGCCGCCGAACTTCTCGGCACCTCCCGGCGCATCGTCAACTACAAGATCAGGAAGTACCGTCTCGACCTCGGCCTGTTCCGATGACGGGATCCCGCCCTGACGCCCGCCTGTCCGAGAACGAATTTGTAGACCGCGGACCCGGTTATACAATTTTGTGAGGGTCCCCCCCTTCCGGCGGACGCCGTCGAACCTGCCATTGACAAGCGATATCCATGACTTGCAGTCAGGTTCCGTCCTGGCACTCCAATTGCTCCTTCAACAGGCAGCCAGAGGCCGCCGCGCTGCGGCGCCGGCGGGACCCGGCCGCTGAGGCGCCAGCCGGCCCTCCGGCGGCGGGCGATGTGCACAAAGGGCTGGGTATATCGGCCGGCTTGGTGTATACGGAAAAAAGGACTGCGGAAGGGGAGTGCCATGGTAAAGGCCATCGTCACAGCCGTGAGCAGCAAGATGGGGGCGAGGCTCATGCAGTTCGTCCACGAGACGGACGGCATCGAGCTCGTCGGGGCCGTGGACGCGGCGGGAAGCCGCTACGTCGGGCATGACGCAGGCGAAATCCATCACATGGGATTCTTCGGGGTGGCCGTGTCGGAGAGTCTCCGGGACTGCATCCGCAACAGCTGCGTGGTCATCGATTTCACGGACAAGGAATCGTCCCTGGCCCATCTCAAGATTGCCGCCGAGTTCAAGACCTCCGTGGTCATGGGGACCATGGGGTTCATGCTCGATGAGATGGAGCGCATCCGCGAGCTGACGAAGAAGACACGCTGCGTCCTCGTGCCCAACGTGAGCCCTGCCCTCTTCAGCGAGATGGGGGCCGGCGTGGAACTGATCTACCGCTCCTTCATCCGGGACACCTTCGCCCGCGAGGCCATCGCCGCCGCGAAATGGATCGTGAAGCGGAAGAACGGGCTGTACGACATGCAGGACGTCCTGGGCCTGAAGTGAGAAGGAGGAAAATGCTGGACGCCCCGGACGGCAGACGGTATAAAAACGGACCAACACACGACGGAGGTGGAATCATGAAACGAGCATTCCTGTGCGTCGCGGCCGTCATGCTCGTCCTCGCGCTGGCACACGGGGACGACGCCCTGGCACAACGGAAGACCTTCCTCACGCTCTCGTCGGGCAGCCCCGGGGGCGTCTATTACCCGCTGGGCGGAGGCATGGCGGTCATCATCGAGAAGACCGTCGAAGGGTTCCGCTGCGCCTCGGAATCGACGGGCGCCTCCGTCGAGAACAGCCGGCTCGTCGGAAACGGCGAATCGGACATGGGCATGGTCATGGGCAGCATCGCCTACAACGCCGTGGAGGGAAAGGACCCCTTCAAGGAGAAGCTGCCCCTCGTGGCCCTGTTCCAGATGTACCCCGCCCCCGAGCACATCGTGACGACAAAGCAGTCGGGGATCAAGTCCATCAAGGATCTCAAGGGCAAGAAGGTCTCCATCGACGTGCCCGGCAGCGGCTGCGCCAACATGGCCCGGATCATCCTCGAGGAGCACGGCTTCACGCTCAACAAGGACGTGACCATCGCGAATCTCTCCCAGAACGAATCCGTCCAGGCCCTCAAGGACGGCGTCGTCGACGCCGTGTTCTTCAACTTCGCCTACCCCGGCGCTGCGGTCCTCGACCTGGCGGCCTCGCGGGACATCGTTCTGATCCCCATCGAAAAGGCCATGGCCGACCGCATCATCAAGAAGTACCCTTACTACATCCGCATCGCCATCCCGGCCAAGACCTACCCGGGGCAGGACCGTGAAATCCTCTGCCTCGGCGACTCCAACGTGCTGGTGGCCAACAGGAAGATGGCCGACGACGTGGCCTACAAGATCACCAAGGCGATTTTCAGCAACGTCAAGGAGGGCAAGTACGCGCTCGTCAACATCCACCCGATCGCCGCGCAGATGACGCCTGCAAATGCCGTCAACAGCCCGATCGCCCTGCACTCCGGCGCCGTGAAGTACTTCAAGGAGATCAAGGCGCTCAAGTGATGTCCCGGGGCCCGGCCGGTGCGACGCCGGCCGGGCTTTCCTTGCCCATGGTCCGACGCATCGCCACCCTTGTCCTCGCTGCAGCCCTCTGGCTCCCCCCGCCCGCCTGGGCGGCGGAGCAGGCGACGGGCCTTGTGCTCCGGATCGTGCGCCACCCGGAAGGCAACCTGCTGTGGCAGCGTCCCGTGGCGCCGGGTGACCTCTTTGTGCTCGACTACACGCACTCATCCGACGGGACCCCCGTGCGGGACATCTTCCGGGTCGAGCGGGACGGGACCTTCGTGCTCCTGGAAGAGCAGTACCTGTGGTACGGGGCGGGACTGGAATCGCACCCGCAGGCCGCCGTCTCGTTCGAGGGGGAGCGGACGCGGGTCATGGTCAACCGGCGCCTGCCGCACCTGCTGATCCGCGTCGGCCGCGTATCCAACCCGGCGATCCGTTCCGGCGACGCGAGGGTCGTCCTGGCCGAGCTCGCGCCGGGCGGGAGTCTGCTGCAACTTCACATCGTGAAACGGTAGGGTCGGCATCGCATGGCGGAGATCGAGAAAACGCTGCAGCACGAATTCGAGGAGGAGAGGAAGCGCGGACAGGAAATCCTCGAGAAGTTCGAGCGGGTCCGCACCTATACGGGCCCGGCCGGCGCGCTGCTCGGGGCGTTCGCCGTCGCGGCAAGCCTCTACCATCTCTATTACGCCTACGCGCACCCCTTCTTCGCCCTCGATCACCGGGCCCTGCACTGGTTCTTCATGTCCCTTCTCATCTTTGCGCTCTACCCCCTGTCGAAGAAGCGCTCGCCGTGGACCCGCATGTCGGTCCTCGATGCGGTTTTTCTGATCGCCTCGGGCGCCGTCTGCATCTGGCTCTTCCTCGAGTCGACGCCGATCATGAACCGGGCGGGCTCCTACGAAACCCTGGACGTGGTCATGGGAAGCCTGCTGGTCCTGATCGTCCTGGAGGCCTCGAGGCGCTCCACGGGCCTGTCCGTCACGCTGATCGCCGTGGTGTTCATCCTCTACGCCCTGCTGGGCCCCTGGCTGCCGGACGTCATCTCGCACAAGGGCTACAGCGTCAAGCGCCTCTCGACCTACCTCGCGCTCTCCACGGACGGGATCTTCGGGGTCCCGATCGGTGTTTCGGCCAACTTCATCCTGCTGTTCATCCTCTACGGGACGCTGCTGCGCAAGACGGGGGCGGGCGAGTTCTTCACGGACATCGCCTTCGCCCTCACGGGATGGACGCGGGGCGGCCCGGCGAAAGCGGCGGTCGTGTCGAGCACGTTCTTCGGGATGATCTCGGGGAGCTCCGTGGCCAACACGGTCACGACGGGATCGTTCACGATCCCCCTGATGAAGCGGACGGGGTATCCCGCCCACTTCGCGGCGGGTGTGGAGGCCTCGGCATCCACGATGGGACAGATCATGCCGCCGGTGATGGGCGCCGCGGCGTTCATCATGGCGGAGTTTCTCGGCATCCCCTACTTCAAGGTCTGTGTCGCCGCGTTCATCCCCGCGACGCTGGCCTTTTTCGCCACGTTCATGCAGGTTCACTTCCGGGCCGTCTCGCTCGGCCTCCAGGGGATGCCCAGGGCCGAGCTTCCCAGCATCCGCCGCACCCTGATCCGGGGCTGGCACCACCTGTTCTCCGTTTTCGCCCTCATCGCCTTCCTGATGGAGGACTATTCGCCCGAGCGGGCCGTCTTCTGGGCCATCGCCGTGACGATCCTCACGTCGCTGTGCATGACCGTCGCCAGGGGGGAATCCCTGAAGGTCTACGGGCGGTCCGTCGTGGACGGGCTGCGGGAAGGCGCGATCGGGTCGGTGCAGGTGGCCGCCGCCTGCGCCGCGGCGGGGATCATCATCGGAAGCATCACCATGACGGGGCTGGGCCTCAAGTTCTCTTCCTTCGTCGTCGACGCCTCCCAGGGTTACCTGTTCCTGGCCCTGCCCTTCACCATGATCGCCTGCCTGTTCCTGGGGATGGGGGTCCCGACGACGGCGCAATACATCATCATCACCTCGCTGGTGGCGCCGGCGCTCGCCGAGATGGGGGTCCTCGCCATCGCCGCCCACCTCTTCATCCTCTACTTCGGCACCCGGGCCGACATCACGCCCCCCGTCGCCCTGGCAGCCTACGCCGGTGCGGGAATCGCCCGGTCGGATCCGTGGAAGACGGGGCTGGCGGCCTTTCAGCTCGGCATCGCGGGCTTCATCATTCCCTTCATGTTCGTCTGCGCCCCGGAGCTGCTGATGATCGGGAGCTGGCCCGGCATCCTCCTGGCCGTGTGCACGGCGACCCTCGGCGTCGTGTGCCTCGCCGCTGCCGTGCAGGGCTGTCTGATGATCGAGACGGCCTGGTACGAGAGGATCGCCCTGACGGCGGCCGCCCTGCTCCTGATCAAGCCGGGATGGATGACGGATCTCGTCGGGCTGATCGTCTTCTTGCTTGTTTTCCTTGCACAGACGCTGAAAAAGCGGAAAGGGGGCGGGACAACCGCGCAGGATGCCCCGGCCCGGCCGGCGTGACGCCGAATCGAAGTGTCCCAACCGGAGAGAGCGGACCGCAATGCCCGTCTTGCCCAGAGAACCCCTGATCTACGAGATCAACGCCTGGGTCTGGCTCGCCGAATTGAGCCGCAGGCACGGAAGGCCCGTCACGCTGGCGAATGTCCCTGCGGAGGAGTGGCAGGCCATCGCCTCCCTCGGGTTCGATGCCGTGTGGCTCATGGGGGTCTGGCGCAGGAGTCCTGCGGGGGCCAGGCTGGCCCGGGGCCTGCCGTCCCTCCTCGAGGAGTGCCGCAGGGTCCTGCCGGATTTCACGCCCGACGATATCCCGGGCTCCCCGTACTGCATACGCGATTACACCGTGGACGAGCATCTCGGGGGCCCCGACGGCCTCGCCGCGGCGCGCCGCGCCCTTGAGCGCCTCGGGCTCGGCCTGATCCTGGATTTCGTGCCGAACCACGTGGCCCAGGACCACGACTGGGTGCGGGAACACCCCGAGTTCCTCATCCGGGGCGATGCGGCGGACCTGGTCCGGGCGCCGCGGGAGTTTTTCCATGCCGGCGGCCGCATTTTCGCCTTCGGCCGCGACCCCAACTACCCTCCCTGGACGGACGTGGCCCAGCTCAACGCCTATCACCCGGGTCTCCGGGAGGCCGCCGTCGGGACGCTGCTGGGCATCGCGGAGCAGTGCGACGGGGTGCGCTGCGACATGGCCATCCTGCTCATCAACCGCATTTTCCGCAAGACCTGGGGAACCCGCGCGGGAAGGGAGCCACGGGACGAATACTGGACGCAGATCATCGGCGGCGTGCGCAAACGCCGTCCCGGCCTTGTCTTCATCGCCGAGGCCTATTGGGACCTGGAACGGGAGCTCCAGCAGCAGGGCTTCGACTACTGTTACGACAAGCGCCTCTACGACCGTCTCCTGCACGAGTCGGCCGAGGCGGTGCGGCTTCACCTCTCCGGCGACGCCGGCTACCAGCGCGGGCTTCTGCGCTTCATCGAGAACCACGACGAGCCGCGCGCCGCATCGGCCTTCGGCCCCGCAAGGGGCAGGGCCGCCGCGGTCGTGATCGCAACGCTGCCGGGCGCGAGGCTGTTTCACGACGGGCAGCTCGAAGGCCGCAAGGTGAGACTGCCGGTCCAGCTCGGCCGGAAGCCCGACGAGGCCCCGGATCCGTCCCTGCAGGACTTCTACGGGAGGCTCCTCCGTGCCGTGCGCGATGCGGAACTGAGCGGCAGTGCATGGGCCCCCTGCGAGGTCGGCGGCTGGCCCGATAACCAAAGCTGCGGGAACCTCGTTTCCTGGAGGTGGGAACGAGCGGACAGGCGCCACCTCGTCGTCGTGAACCTGTCGGGTGCTGCATCCCAGGGGCGCGTCCGGATGCCCGGCCTATCCCTGGCCGGACGTTCGTGGCGGCTGGTCGATCGGCTGTCGGGGGATGTCTTCGAGCGGGAAGGCGACGAGATGACGGACCCGGGGCTCTACGTCGATCTACCACCTTGGGGTTATCACGTTCTCGAGTTCTGATGAATGTAGAGGGTGTTTCCCGGCCTTCAGACCTCAGCCTTCAGCCTATTTTTCTACCACGCCTCCCGGACTTTGACGCCGTTGCCGGCGAGATAGGCCTTGAGTTCGGCGATCGTGTAGGTCCCGTAGTGCACGATGGAGGCGATGAGGGCCGCGTCGGCCTTCGCCTTCGTGAGGACGTCCAGCAGGTGTTCTTTCCTGCCCGCCCCGCCCGATGCGATGACGGGGATCCTCACGTGCGTCGCGATCCTGTGCGTGAGATCCAGCTCGTAGCCGTCGAGGGTCCCGTCGGCGTCGATCGAATTCAGGCAGATCTCCCCCGCCCCGAGGTTCTCGGCTTCCTTCGCCCACCAGAGGGCATCGATCCCCATGTGCTTCCTTCCGCCCTGGATGACGATCTCGTAGCCCGACGGGATCTTCGCGCCCGCATCGACCTTCTTCACGTCCATCCCGAGGACGACGCACTGGCTGCCGAACGCCACGGCACCCTCGGTGATGATCTTCGGGTTCTCCACGGCGCCGGAGTTGACGCTGACCTTCTCCGCGCCGGCCAGGATGACCCTGCGCATGTCCTCGAGAGTCCGGATGCCCCCGCCCACCGAGAAGGGGATGAAGATCGTCTCGGCGACGCGCTTCACGACGTCGATCATGATGTCGCGCCCTTCCGACGAGGCGGTGATGTCGTAGAAGACGATCTCGTCGGCCCCCTGCTCGTAGTATCGCCTGGCCGCCTCCACGGGATCGCCGATGTCGATGTTGCCCTTGAACTTGACCCCCTTGGTGAGCTTGCCGTCCCGCACGTCGAGACAGGGGATGATCCGCTTACTGAGCATGTCTGCCATCCCAGCGGCTGAAGTTTTCGAGGATCTTGAGCCCGAAGCGCCCGCTCTTCTCGGGGTGGAACTGGACCGCCACGAGATTGCGTCGCGCCACGGCCGAGGCAAAGCGGATTCCGTATTCCGTCTCGCCGGCCACATCATCCGCGTTCGACGGCGCCGGGTAATAGGAATGCACAAAGTAGAACTCGGCATTTTCCGGCAGGCCTTCAAAGACGGGGTGAGGGCCCCGGAAGGCAACACGGTTCCAGCCCATGTGGGGGATCTTGAGGGGATCGCCCCCCTCCTGCATGTCCCCCGGGAAGCGCCGGACGCCGCCGGGGATGATCCCCAGGCACTCGGTGCGGTTGTCCTCCTCGCTGTACTCGAAGATGACCTGGGTTCCCAGGCAGATGCCCAGCAGGGGCTTTGCCGACTCGAACAGCTCGCGGATGCAGCGATCCAGCCCCGTTTGCCGGAGATTGCGCATGGCCTCGCCCGCGGCCCCGACGCCGGGGAAGATGACCCGCTCGGCGCGGCGCAGGACATCGGGACGATCCGTGACGATGCAGGGGACGTTGAGGCCCTGGAGGGCCCGGGCAACGCTGGTGAGGTTGCCGGCCCGGTAGTCGACGATGGCGATCATGACCCTATCGGTTCCGCGAGTTGACGATGACGGACTATAGCGCAAAAGGCCCGGAAGATCAATCCCCGCGGGCATTTTGGGGGGAACAACAGGACCCGCCCATTCCGCTCGGGGAGCTGAGCGCCCGCGTCGAAAGCGGGATGATGACGATCGAGAAGACCTGAGGATAGGCGCGGGATGCCGAGGTTCATCCCTGCAAGCGCTGCGCGGGCCCCGGCGCGACCGGGGCCGTGCCCACGTCAGGACTCCAAGAGTTCACGGATCCTGTCCGCGTCCTCCTTCCGTGCCACCAGCGTCCGGTTGCCCGATCGGACGACGATGAGT
>JAGPKU010000053.1:11905-15724 GCA_018053845.1 Syntrophobacterales bacterium | reverse complement strand
TGGCGAGGCACATGGTCTGCGACTGGGGCATGAGCCCCATGGGGCCCATGAGCTTCGGCAAGAAGGAGGAGCAGATCTTCCTGGGCCGCGAGCTGGCCATGCACAAGGACTACAGCGAGGAGACCGCCCGGAAGATCGATGCGGAGATCGCCCGCATCGTGTCGGACGGCTATGCGACGGCGAAAAACGCCCTGTCCGAAAATCTGCAGATCCTGCACACCCTCGCCGAGGAGCTGATCAAGAGGGAGGTGCTGAACGCCGAGGACCTCGACGCCATCATCAGCGGCCGCGGCCTTTCGGGGCAGGAAGCGGCGGCCGTGCCGGAACCCGCCCGCTGACCGGGCGGAAGCGGACCGAGCGGTTCGGGCCGCGCGGGGATCGTCCGGAGGCCGGCGACACCGGGTGCGTTTCTTCGGAAACGCACTTTTTTTAAAGGAGGCCCGTGAAGAACCGGATCCGCCTTCTGCACGTCCCGTCCGGGTCGGAGGCCGAGGATCTCCTGAGGGGAATCGGCGTCGAGCCCTACGGGATCGCCTCCATGGCCCCCAAGATGCGCCACTGCAACGTGCTCATCGAGGGCCTCACGCCGAAGGTGGCCAACATCATCAAGCAGGAGATGCTCTCGCAGGGCGGCGACGCGGCCGTTTCCCGCGGCTCGGTCGACTGCAGCGTCAAGAGGACGGACGTGCTCGTCATGGGCACCGTCAAGCAGCTGCTCCGGTTCGCTGAAAAGCTCAGCCTCCAGCCCTTCGGGCTCAAGGACGTCTCGTCGGATCTCCGGGAGCTGCTCGACCACGCCGCGCGGCGGGAATTCTCGCTCAAAACGCCCCGGCGCGAGATCCGGCTCGGCGGCCGGACCCTCGTCATGGGGGTGATCAACATGACGCCGGACTCCTTCTCCGACGGCGGCGCGATCGCCGACGCGCAGCAGGGGCTTCGGCAGGCCCTGCGCCTGATCGGCGAGGGGGCCGACATCCTGGATGTCGGCGGGGAGTCCTCGCGGCCCGGCGCCAGGCCGGTGGCCCTGCAGGAAGAGCTCCGCCGGGTCATCCCCCTGATCCGACTGATCGCCGGGGAAACGGACGTTGCCGTCTCGGTCGACACGGCCAAGGCCGAGGTCGCCCGGCAGGCCGTCGAGGCCGGGGCCGAGATGATCAACGACATCACGGCTCTCCGGGGCGACCGCCAGATGGCCCGGGTGGCCGCCGCGGCGGGCGTCCCGGTCATCCTCATGCACATGCGGGGGACGCCGAGGACGATGCAGAAAGGGGATCTGCGCTATCGCTCGCTGCTCGGCGAGATTATCCGTTTCCTGGACGAGCGGATCCAGAAGGCTGCGGCCGCCGGCGTGGACCGGGAGCGGATCGTCGTCGACCCCGGGATCGGGTTCGGCAAGAGCGTGGACGACAACCTCCGCCTGCTTCGTCATCTCGGGGAGTTCCGGGCCCTGGGCCGACCGATCTGCGTCGGGGTCTCCCGAAAGCACTTCACGGGAAAAATCACCGGGGTCGAAAGGCCGCAGGATCGCGTCGAGGGGACCGCCGCGGCCGTCACGGCGGCCATCCTCAACGGGGCGGACATCGTCCGGGTCCACGACGTGGGCATCATGAGGCGGGTGGCCGCCATGGCCGACGCCGTCAGGGGGAGCCGATGATCGACGCCGTCGGGGTGGACATCGCCGACGCGGAGCGGATCCGCAAAGCCCTCGAACGATGGGGGGAGAAGTTTGTCGAACGAACCTTCTCCCCGCGGGAAGCGCAGTACTGCAGACGTCACCGGGACGCGGCCCTGCGCTTTGCGGCCCGCTTCGCGGCGAAGGAGGCCTTCGTCAAGTGCATGGGGTCGTCCCGGGGCTTCCGGTGGAACGAGGTCGAGCTGCTCAACGACCGATCCGGGAAGCCGCGGCTGGAGTTCTCGGAGGGGATCCGGGCCCGTCTGGACGCCAGAGGCGTCCGAAGGGTTCACGTCAGCGTCTCCCACACGGGTTCCTGCGCCGTGGCGGTCGTCGTCTTCGAAACCTGAGGCCGCCGGCAGGCCGCCAGAGAGGAATTGATTTTGAGACTGATTTCTGATAGTCGGGAGCAGACCGTCGAGATCGGCCGCCGGATCGGGTCCTTCCTCGGCGGGGGGGACATCGTGGCGCTCATCGGGGAGCTCGGCTCCGGGAAGACCAGTCTCACCCAGGGCATCGCGAAAGGGCTCGGCGTGGCCGAGAACGTGCCCGTCGTGAGCCCCACCTTCACCCTGGTCAACGAGTACCCCGGGAGGCTCCCCCTGATCCACCTGGACGTCTACAGGCTGTCGGGCCCCGCGGACCTGGAGGACATGGGCTACGAGGAGTACTTCTACGGCGGGGGGGTCGTGGTCATCGAGTGGGCCGAGAAGATCCTGGATCTGCTGCCGCAGACGACGATCGTCGTCCGCATGACCTACATCGACGAGAACACCCGGGAGCTCATCATCGAGGCCCCCCCGGAGACACTGGGAAAATTGGAGGACCGTCTGAAATCCGGAGGAATCGCATGGCGCTGATCGTACAGAAATACGGCGGGACGTCCGTCGCCAACCTGGAGAAGATCCGGAACGTGGCCGAGCGGGTCGTGCGCGCCAAGGAAAGGGGCAACAGCCTCGTCGTCGTCCTTTCGGCCATGGCGGGAGAGACCGACCGCCTCATCGGGCTGGCGAACCAGGCCTCGGAGAACCGGCCCGACGACCGGGAATACGACGCCCTGATCGCCACGGGCGAACAGGTCACGGTGACGCTGCTCGCGCTCACCCTCAACCGGATGGGGCACAAGGCCCGATCCTTCCTGGCCCACCAGGTCAAGATCCACACCGACCGGGCCCACACGAAGGCCCGGATCGTCAAGATCGACACCCGCGAGATCGAGAAGGAACTCAAGAAAGGCCACGTCATCGTCGTGGCCGGCTTCCAGGGGGTCGACTCGGAGAACCACATCACGACCCTGGGGCGAGGGGGCTCCGACACGAGCGCCGTGGCGCTGGCGGCCGCGCTGAAAGCGGATGTCTGCGAGATCTACACCGATGTCGACGGGGTCTACACCACGGACCCGAACCTGTGCCCGGCGGCCCGCAAGCTCGACCGGGTGTCCTACGACGAGATGCTCGAGATGGCGAGCGCGGGGGCCAAGGTGCTGCATCCCCGTTCGGTCGAGCTGGCGAAGAAATACGACGTGCCCGTGTACGTGAAGTCGTCGTTCACGGAGGACGAAGGCACTCTGGTCACCAAGGAGGATGAGGAAATGGAAGCAGTCGTTGTGTCGGGAGTCACCTATGACAGGGATCAGGCCAAGGTCACCGTCGTCCATGTCCCGGACCGCCCCGGGATTGCGGCCCGACTCTTCACGACGCTGTCGGACCGGAACATCCCCGTCGACATGATCATTCAGAATGCCAGCATCGACGGCTTCACCGACCTCTCCTTCACCGTCTCCAGGAAGGACATGAGGGAGGTCGAGCGGCTCATCGGTCCCGTGGCCCAGGAGATCGGAGCCCAGGGTGTCCAGTACGACCAGAACATCTCCAAGGTCTCCATCGTCGGGGTCGGCATGCGAAGCCATGCCGGGGTCGCCTCGCGGATGTTCGCGGCCCTCGCCAAGGAGGGGATCAACATCCTCATGATCAGCACCTCCGAGATCAAGATCTCCTGCGTGATCGAGGCGAAGTACACGGAACTGGCCGTGATGGTCCTCCACGAGACCTTCGGGCTCGACCGCAAATAGGGCTCCTCTTGCGCCGGTCGGCGTGCGGGGCCCGGGCCCCGATCCGCAATCGGCGCGGTTTTTCCGGGGGATCGTG